>CANQUL010000046.1 GCA_947627015.1 uncultured Clostridia bacterium
CTCGTATGTGTGGATCGACGCGCTCGCCAACTACATCTCCGCCCTCGGGTACGGGACCGAACACGACGAACTGTACAAAAAGTTCTGGCCCGCCGATCTGCACATGGTGGGCAAGGAGATCGTGCGCTTCCACGCCATCGTCTGGCCGGCCCTTCTGATGGCCCTCGGCGAGCCGCTCCCCAAGCAGGTTTACGGACATGGGTGGCTCCTCATCGGCGGAGACAAGCTCTCCAAGTCCAAACAGGACGCCGCAAAGAGCCAGCTCACCGACCCCTACGAACTCGTCAAGCGGTACGGGCAGGACGCCGTACGATACTTCCTTCTCCGGGAGATCCCCTTCGGCAGCGACGGGGAATACACGGGCGAACGCCTGATCGCGCGCATCAACGCCGACCTCGCCAACGACCTCGGCAATCTCGTCTCGCGCACGCAGGCCATGATCGCGCAGAACTTTGACGGCAAGGTGCCCCCGCGCGGCCCCGAAGAGGCCCCCGACGGCGAGCTCACCGCCCTCGCGAACGGGCTTTTTGAACGCGTAGACGCGGCCATGGGTGCCCTCAACGCGCCCGACGCCCTTGCCGAGATCTTTGCCCTCATCGCGCGGGCAAATAAGTATATCGATGAGACGGCGCCGTGGGTGCTCGCAAAGGATCCCCAAAAGCGTGCCCGTCTCGGGACCGTCCTCTATAACCTTGCCGAGACCGTGCGCATCGCCGCGGTCATCTTAAAGCCCTTCCTGCCCAACGCCGCGGAGGCCATCCTCGGGAGCCTTTCCGTGCGCGGGGACGCCGGCTTCGACACGCTGCGGTTCGGCCTTCTCAAAGAGGGCACGCCCATCGAGCGCATCCCGCCGCTCTTCCCCCGCATCGACCAGAACAAGGAGCTCGCGGAGATTCGTGCCCTTCTCGCTGCCCGCGAGGCGGAGAAGGCCAAGACCGAGGCGAAAAAACCCGCCACAGGTGCACAAAATGCCGAACCCAGGCCCCTCGTTTCCATCGACGACTTTGCCCGTCTCGAGCTGAAAGTGGGCGAGGTCATCGCCTGCGAGGCCGTCAAAAAGAGCGACCGCCTGCTGCATGAGACGGTGAAGATCGGGAATGAAGTGCGTTCGGTCGTCTCGGGCATCGCAAAGTTCTATTCGCCCGAGGAGATGGTGGGGAAGAAAGTGGTCGTCGTGACCAACTTAAAGCCCGTCACCCTGCGCGGCGTGCTGTCCGAGGGCATGATCCTCTGCGCGGAGGACGGAGAGGGCCGTCTCTCCCTCGTCTCGCCCGAACGGGCGGTGGAAAGCGGGGCCGTTGTCCGATGATCGACGTGCACGCACACTTCGCCGAGGAGGGCTACGACGTCGCGGCCGAACTCGGGCGCATCCGGGCGGCGGGGGTGGATACGGTCATTCTCGCCGCGGACACCTTGGAGCATGCCCGCATGCACAGGGACATCGCAAATGTGCACACGGGGTGCTTTTTTACGGTGGGGGTGCATCCCGAATTTGCCCAAACGGACTTCTCCGAAGAGGAATTTTTTGCCGCCGCTGCCCATCCCAAGTGCGTTGCGGTGGGGGAGATCGGGCTCGACTACCACTATCCGGGGTACGATAAGACCGTCCAATTGCGGTGTTTGGAGCGCCAGATCGGGCTTGCGGAGTCGCTCGGCCTCCCCGTGCAGATCCACTCGCGCGACGCCTGTGCCGATACGCTCGCCGTCCTCCGGGAATTTCCCTCTCTCCGAACGGCCGGCTTTCTGATGCACTGCTATTCGTACGGCGCCGAAAATCTCGACGCCTTCCTCGCATGCGGGGCCTATTTCTCCTTCGGCGGGGTCGTCTGCTTCAAAAATGCACGCCGTGCAGCCGAAGCGGTGGGGGCATGTCCGAGGGACCGCCTTCTGTCGGAGACGGACAGCCCCTATCTCTCCCCCTTCCGCGGGGAGAAAAATTCCCCCGCGAACATCCCCGTCATCGTAAAAAAACTCGCCGAGCTCAAGGGCATGACGCCCGAAGCGGCCGAGGCGTGCATTGCGGAAAACGCCGTCCGTCTCTTTCCGCGCCTTCTCTCGTAATATCATGGATACCTATACCTATTCGATCGGAAACAACCTCTATCTCAATCTCACCAACCGCTGTTCCAACCGCTGTACGTTCTGCGTGCGTGAAGGGAAGGAGACGTACGAGGGGTACGCCCTCTGGCTCCGCGGCGGAGAGCCGACGGCGGAGACGGTCATCGCGCAGATCGGTGATGCCTCCCGCTTCGGCGAAGTGGTGTTCTGCGGCTTCGGCGAGCCCACCTATCGGCTCGACGATATGCTGAAAATCTGCACCCATGTCCACAAAACGGGCGGAAAGACGCGTCTCAACACCAACGGACAGGGGAGCCTCATCCACGGGTACGACATCGTCCCTCTCCTTGCGGGGAACCTTGACGGTATCAACATCTCCCTCAACGCACCCACGGAGGAGGCGTACAACGCCGTCTGCCGTCCGCAGCGCGGGGGCGCCTTCCGCGCCATGCTCGATTTCGCCGCCGCATGCAGAAAGGAGGGCCTCAACGCGTGGTTCTCCGTCGTCGACTGCATCGGGGCGGAAGCAGTCGAAGCGTGTCGGAATTTGGCGAACGAGGTCGGCCTGCCCCTCCGTGTCCGCCCCATGATCGAATGACTGTAAGGAGATAAACATGAAAGATTTCAAGATCGGAGCACCGGTTCCGCTGAAGGGTAATTTTGTTTTTATCGATGCGGAATTGGCAAATCGTCAAGAGGATATTTGCCAGATTGGCGCGATTGTAGTTCACGACGGAATAATCGTGGATATAATATGTGAATTTGTAAAGCCTTTCGGGGAATTTAATAATCACAAATATTGCAGAGATAAGCACGGGATAACTCCGGAAATGGTTGCAGGATCGCCGAACTTCAGAGAGGTATGGGACAATAAGTTCGATCGCTATAATGATTATATTTTCGTTGCCCATAACGCCAAAAATGCCGACATCCCATGGATTTTGAAGAACTTGCGCATCTACGGAAAGGAAATACGGTTGCGATTTTATTGCACATTACGTTTAGCGAAGCTGTATTTGTACGAAACGCTCCACGTTTTGCCGGATAGGGAACTTTCCCGAGAGGCGATCTGTAAGGCTTTGGGTTTTCCCATAGAAAAGAGTCATGACGCATTATCCGACGCCAAAGACTGTTTCCGAATTTTTTGCTACATAGACGAGCACAGAGGAGACGATTTGCCGCAACCGGAGATTTATGATGGAAATTTTGTCCGATGCGAGCGCAAACCGGATCCCTATAAAGAAAAATACGGGGACCGAAAATTCAGCATGAAGGAAATAGCCGCAACGATCAGCCGGAATGACGAAAGCGACGCCGACTTCTTCCAAAAAAGGGTGGTCGTTTCCGGCAAGTTCGAACGATTCAAGACGCGCGAGGAGTTGGCAGAGGAGATATATAAACGCGGAGCGATTAAAGTTTTGAAAAGCGTCTCGAAGAAAACGGACCTTTTGTTTTTAGGGTCGGACTATGGAGCGGAAAAATTAAATGAAGCCCAAAAACTGAATGAAGAAGGTGCGCACATCCGAATCATTTACGATGAGGCACTCTTGTATCGCATGTTGGAAGATAATGCTGCAGTGGAGGAGAACAAATGAATAACGAAAGAGAGATTCTTGTCAATGAACTTGAGTGGATTCAGAATAGTTTAACCGAGCTTTGGGGTTTGCTGAACAATGTATACGAATATGAGGACGAGACGGCGAAGACCTCGATAAAGACCATCAATGATTGGTTTGATGAAAATGCCGTTGCTATGGTCGACAACAAGTCGATTGATTTAGGCAGAGACATTGAGGAGCGGCTCATGAGTGTCCATCAAAAAATAAATAACATATTGGACAATGGGGAACTGACCGAAGAGGAAGCCAAAGAAGCGGCCGCATATGTAGACGAAACACAAAACAGATTAGGAGCGATTCTTTCTGGCAGAAAAGAATAACTATCGGCCTGCCCCTCCGTGTCCGCCCCATGATCGAGTAAAGAAAACAGGACCGCCCGCGGCGGTCCTGTATTTCGGTTGGGAAGGGAACGCTCCCGAAGGACAAACGGACCGCATCCGTGCGGGTCTCCTCAAAGAAGGGCGCGGAGGATCTCCGAGAGCTCGGCATTCAGGCAGATCGCCCGATTTTTGATCTGTTCGGGGCAGAAGGCTTCCCCGTCGTTGATGCAGGCGTAGACCGCCTGCTTATTTTTTGCGGTCATCTGCCAGAACGGGTACTTGATGATGGCGGGCGTATTGTACCCCACGCCGAGTTCGAGGTACAAGATCTTCCCTTGCCGGTGTTCGTTGATAAACCGTTCGTACCGTTCGCAAGCGGTGGCCCAGCCCGCGTCCTCCACAAATGTGTCGTCCGAACGCAGGTTCATCGTCATGGGCTTCCCGCAGACGGGACAGCGCGGAATGAGTTCGGTCGGAATGCGCATCTCCTTCTGCTCCGCTACCATTCGGCGAACAAGTTCCTCGTTGTCAAACGTCTGATTATGGCAGGGCACGGAACATTGGAACAGCCCGTAATCGCCCTGTGTGTAAAAGAGCCGCTTCTTGTCGAAGCCCGCCTTCTGAAAGCAGTGATCGACGTTGGTCGTGATGACGAAATAGTCCTTATCCTTGACGAGGTCGAAAAGTTCTCGGTAGACGGGCTTGGGCGGGTCCATGTACCGGTTGACGAGGATATACCGCGACCAATACGCCCAATGCTCTTCAAGCGTATCATACGGATAAAATCCGCCCGTATACATATCGGAAAAGCCGTACTTCTCCCCGAAGTCGGAGAAATATTTTTCAAAGCGTTCGCCCGAATAGGTAAATCCCGCCGCCGCGGAAAGTCCCGCGCCCGCGCCGATGAGGACGGCGTCGGCAGACAAAAGCGTTCGTTTCAGTTGCCGGATGGATGCGTCCATGGAAGTTTCCTCAAAGAAGGGCGCGGCCGCCGAGGGCGGCCGCGCCCGTTTTTCTTGCGCTTATCCGATCACGGCATCCGATGCCGTATATGCTTCGAGCGAGTTCGCCTTCACCTGAATGCAGAGATATTTGATCCCGCACGCTTCGGCCGCAAAGAATCTGCGCTTGGCGGCGGGGGAAATGCGCAGCCAGTCGCCTGCGGCGAGCGGAACGGTCTCGCCGTCGATTTCCGCCTTGCCCTTGCCTTCGAGGATGCCGTAGATCTCCTCGTTCTGTCTGTGGGCGTGCACAAAGGGAACGCTTGCGCCCGCGGGGAGTGCGTTGATGCTGATCTCCGCGCCCGTGAGGCCGAGCGCGTCGTGCAGTTCGATGCGCGCCTCCTCGCTTGTTCCGATCTTTTTGAAGTTGTTTTCCATGGGATGTCCCTCCGAAAAATAGAATGATTTTCTGTAACCGTACCGATTACGCGAATAGTATAACAAATAGAAGGGAAAAACACAAGAATGTTACTTTTCTATTATCCGATAATAAATTCGTTACATAGTTTCTATTCTGAACCATTGACAAGCGTCCGACATCTATGCTATAATTGGGAAAACGTTCAAAGAGGCAGGAAAAGATCATGCTGACAAAGGAAGAATTGCCCGAATGCCCCGTGGCGACGACCGTGCAGCTCATCGGCAACAAGTGGAAGCTGCTCATCCTCCGCAATCTCATCTACAACGAACGGCAGCGTTTTACCGATTTCATCAAGACCATCCCCGCGATCAGCAAAAAAGTGCTGACCGACAACCTGCGCGCGCTCGAAGAGGACGGACTCATCGAGCGGGAAGTCTTTGCCGAAGTGCCGCCGCGCGTCGAATATTCTCTCTCACCGCTCGGCATGTCGCTCCGTCCCATTCTCGACGCAATGAAGGAATGGGGTGCGGAATATCGAAACAATTTGCAGTAAGGGGGACGAGATGGACATCCGCGAGATCCTTGCCCGGAACGGCTTTTCCTTCAAAAAAAAGTTCGGCCAGAACTTTCTGACCGACCCCAATCTTCTCGACGCCATCGTCGCCGATGCGGGCGTGGATGCGGATACGACCGTCCTCGAGATCGGTGCGGGGGCGGGTGCGCTCACGCGTGCGCTCTCCACACGGGCGGGGCGCGTTGTCGCCTATGAGATCGACAGGAGCCTCGTGTCTGTCCTCTCCGAGACGCTCGCGGGCTGCGACAATACCGAAGTCGTATTCCGCGACATCATGGGCCTCAAAATGAGCGAACTCGAGGCCTCGCTCGGGCGATACCGCGTCGTCGCCAACCTTCCCTACTATATCACGACGCCCGTCGTCATGAAGTTCGTGGAGGAGGGGACGCACTGCGAAGGGCTCACGGTCATGGTGCAGGAAGAGGTCGCCGAGCGGTTTGCCGCTTTGCCCGGGACGCCCGAATACGGCGCCGTCACGGCAGCCATCGCTCTTCGCGGAAGGGCCGAAGTGACGCGCAAGGTCTCGCGCACCCTCTTTGTTCCCCGCCCCAATGTGGATTCCGCCGTCGTGAGGGTGACCTTTGAGGAGGGGCGCATCCCCGTCCGCGACAGGGCAATGTACCGTGCCGTGGTGCGGGCCGCCTTTTCGAGCCGCAGAAAGACGCTCGAGAACAACCTGATGTCCGCCTTCCGCCTGTCCCGCGGGGAGGCCGGGGCCGTGCTCGCCTCTGCGGGGATCGCCGCAGGCGTGCGCGGGGAGACGCTCTCGCCCGAGCAGTTTGCATGCCTTGCCGACGTCCTGACCGCCCGCGGAGAAGAAACTTCTACCCAAGGCGGCGGAGAAATTTCCGGCGATTGAGGGGATCTTTCAGAGGATTCGCCGCGCTTCGAGGAAATACGAGCGGCGAAGCGGGGAGAGGGGCTCGACCTTGGCGAAGTCGGAGGCCGTGTGCAGAATGTAACCGCCGCCCAGCCAGAGCGCGACGTGGCCGACCCGTTCGATGCCGGAAAGATCTTTCCGTGCGGCGTTGGTGAAGAACATCAGATCGCCGATTTTGAGCGCTCCCTCACAGACATGGGTCCCTTGTTTGATTTGTGTGCGTGTCGTGACGTCCAACAGGACGCCCGCGCCGCGATAAAAGATGTACTGCATCAGCGAGGAACAGTCGAAGCGGTCGGCCGAGAAGCCGCCGAGGAGCGTCCCGCGCCCGTCATGAACGCGTACCGCGCCATAGACATAGGGGGTCCCGAGAAGGGCAAGTCCCTCCGCAATGACCGGATCTGCCGCCGCGTCCCCCGCATCGAGAGAGAGGGGCGCGGTGTATGTTTTATTCGCGGAGACGAAGGCGGTCTTTCCCCGCCAGAGCGTCCGGTACCAATCGCCCGTGCGGCCCGAATCGAGGAGAAGGGTTCCCCGCTGCGCCGTGCCGAGGACAGGGAACTGCGTTCCCGCCCCCGCCCGTACGTTGAGTCCGTCCGCAAGGACTTCGATGCAGGCGCGTCCGTCTGTTTGGGGAACGGGCTCGCCGGGGGTTGCGGGAGGGAGCACGGGCGCTTCCGCAGAAAATTCCGGAGCGGGAGACGTTCCTTCGGGCATGGGTCGGGCTGCGCATGCCGCTGTGCCGAAAATCAGCAAAAGAGAGAGGAGAATTTTGACGGGTTTTTTCATGCGGTCACCTCACTGCGGGGGATTGATATCAGCATACCATAGACCGCCTCGTTTACGCAAGCGAACGGAGGTTCAAAAATTTTGGCAAAAAAGACAAATTCGGGTATTGATTTTTTCGAAAAATGTGATATAATAGAAACCGATAAGGCCCCCATCGGGCATGCGGCATCGACCGCAGGAGGAAAACGAGGTATGCATTTTACGGGTCACAACGGAAAGAACATCCACGCACGCGTCTGGAATGCGGTCGAGCATCCCAAGGCCGTGGTGCAGATCGTGCACGGCATGGCCGAACACGGGAAGCGCTATAAGCCGTTCGGCGATTTTCTCAACGCCAACGGGTACATCGTCGCATCCGACGACCATCGCGGGCACGGCAGGACGGACGCCGAGACGCTCGGCTACTGCGACGGCGACATGTTCGCGGACACCGTGGAGGACGAGGCCATCTTCACCGACTACCTCCGCGCGCAGTATGGTCTCCCCGTCATCCTGTTCGGGTTCTCGTACGGGTCCTTCCTCGTGCAGAGCTATCTCTCCAAGTACAGCGACAAGCTCGCCGCCGCGGTCATTGCGGGGAGCAGTTACAAAAAGGACATGGAAGTGCGTTTCGGAAACCTTGTCGCGGGCATGGGGTGCCTGTTCGGTGCCGAGCGTCCCGCAAAGCTCATCGAGAAGCTGTCCTTCGGCGCCTATGCCGCCAAGTTCGACGACGAGCAGTGGCTGTCCGTCGACGCCGACAACAACGCCGCCTATGCCGCCGATCCGCGCTGCGGATTCACCTGTTCCTTCCGCTTCTACCGCGATTTCTTCAAAGGTCTGCTCGGCCTCTACACCCCCAAGTACATCGCGGGGCTCAAAAAGGACCTCCCCATCCTCATCGCGTCGGGCGAGGACGACCCCGTCGGCGCCATGGGCAAGGGCGTGAAAAAGCTGTATAAGTTCTATACGGAAAAGGCCGGCATGCAGGACGTCCACATGGTCATCTTCGAGAACAGCCGCCACGAGTTCCTCAACGAGGCCGCGGGCCGCGACAAAAAGTGGGGCGACATGCTCGCCTTCTTCGACAGCGTCGTTCCTTCCCGGGAAGTTCCCGAAGAGGAAGCGGAGCCGATCGGGCAGGGATCGGAGCCGGTTGCGCAGGAGCCCGCCGGGGAGACGAACGGAGACATTCCCGGACAAACGGAAGAGCCCCTTGCGCAAAGCGGGGAGGAATCGGTTGACACGCCCTCCGGAATCTGATATAATAGAGGAAAACCATCAAAAAGAGGTAACAGCATGATAGATTACACGCTCAGAGGTCTCACCGCAGACGAACTCTCCTTCAAGGTCAACCCCATCAAGGTCCAGCCCGACCAGAAGTTCGAGATCAAGCCCTTCTTCTCCCGCCGCATCCAGTCGGCCAAGGAGAATCCCAAGATCAACGTCGTCATTTTGGAGTGCAAGATCGAGACGAGCGAAGAGGAACCCAAGCCCTTCAACCTTCTCGTGCGGCTCGTCGGCGTGTTCGAAGTCAACAACATGGAGACGGCGGAGGACCGGCGCATCTTTGCCCTCAACGCCACCGAGACCATGTATCCCTACCTTCGCTCCACGGTGAGCTCGTTGACGACGGCGTCCTTTATCGCGCCGCTCAATCTGCCCGTCATCTCGGGGGCGACGCTTTTCCCCGAGGACCGCTCTTCGGAGGGATTCAACGTCTCCTTCGATCCCAAGAACGTGAATTAAGCCGAGAAAAATTTCGCTTTGCCCCGCTTCTGCGGGGCATTTTTATTGCACCTCAAATACAAAACGGGGGACATGTCTCGGACATGCCCCCTTCGTCTTTGGTGGGAGTCCCTGCCGCCCAAGGCGAGTGCCACCGAAGGTGACGGAAGGGGGTGCCACATAATCGGAACGACACCCCCTCCGTCTCGGCTATGCCTCGACAGCTCCCCCTCAAGGGGCAGCCGAGGGGTTTAACCCTTTCGGCCTCACTTCGTTCGGCCACTTTCCCTAAAAGGGACAGCAAGAGAGCAACCTCGGCGCCCCTTATAGGGTCGCAAAACGCAGTTCTCGCGCATCAGCACGGTGTGCTGTGCGCGGCGTTTTGCGGTGAGTGCCCCGTCCGCATTTCCATTGTGCTACTAAGGACGGCACGAGCCGAAGGCGAAGTAGCGCATTTGTCGCGCGAACGGTGACCGCCCCGTGCGAAGATTCTATCCATGATTCCAAGCACGGCACGAGCCCGCAGGGCGAAGTAACGCGGGGCTCTACCCGCGTGAGAAGACTCCGCCCGCAGGGCGGTGAGGGGTTTCCCCTCGGCCAAGGGGATTTCGACGGGAAAATTGCAATTATTTTCCTTTTTCTGCCGCGAAAGGCTTGAATTTTCCGCCGAAATAGTGTACAATACCATATGGTATAAAAAGAGAAACCAATCCAAGGAGGATCCTATCAATGGCAAAAAAGTACTGCTACCTTTTCACCGAGGGCAACGCCAACATGCGTGAGCTCTTGGGCGGCAAGGGCGCCAACCTCGCGGAGATGACCAACATCGGTCTCCCCGTACCCCAGGGCTTCACCATTTCCACCGAGGCCTGCACCCAATACTATGAGGACGGCCGTCAGATCAACGACTCCATCCGCGCCGAGATCATGGAGTACATCGACAAGATGGAAAAGATCACCGGCAAAAAGTTCGGCGACAAGGAGAACCCGCTGCTCGTCTCCGTCCGTTCGGGTGCGCGCGCTTCCATGCCCGGCATGATGGACACCATTCTGAACCTCGGCCTCAACGAGGAGGTCGTCGAAGTTCTCGCCAAGAAGTCGGGCAACCCCCGTTGGGCGTGGGACTGCTATCGCCGCTTTATCCAGATGTTCTCCGACGTCGTCATGGAAGTCGGCAAGAAGTACTTCGAGAAGCTCATCGACGAGATGAAGGCCATGAAGGGCGTCAAGCAGGACGTCGAGCTCACCGCCGAGGACCTCAAGACCCTCGCCGAAGAGTTCAAGGCCGAGTACAAGGCAAAGATCGGCAAGGACTTCCCCTCCGATCCCAAGGAACAGCTCTTCGAGGCCATCAAGGCCGTGTTCCGTTCGTGGG
>CANQUL010000047.1 GCA_947627015.1 uncultured Clostridia bacterium
TATGATGCCAATGACCGGACGATCGCCGACGTCGGGACCATGTCCGCGATACACGGCAAAATTTGCGTCGTTGACACCCTGCCCGAGTATACCCTGCACGCCCTCACCTTCACCCTCGCCGTCTGCGTCCAGCTCTCCGAACAAGCCGCGGATGAAACTGTGGATGAAGCCGCGGAGGAAGCGGAGGAACAGGCCGCGAAGGAAGTCCTTGTCGCCGCGCTGTGAACGTTCTTGCTGCCCCTTTTCGGTCAAACGGCCAAACGGGATCCCGGGGCTCTCCGAATAAGCGGAATTCTTCGAAAAAACGGACAGCCGCCCGCGCAAACTTGCGCGGGCGGCTCTTCCGTTGTCCGTTTATTTGCGGAGGCTCAGATAGACCATGAGGACGGCGATGTCGGCGGGGGAGACCCCCGAGATGCGTTCGGCCTGCCCGAGGTTGAGCGGGCGGACGGCCGAGAGCTTTTCCCGCGCTTCGAGGCGCAATCCCTCGATGGCCGTATAGTCGAGGTCGGGCGGCAGCGCGGCGTTTTCCAGTTTCTTTGCACGGGCAATCTCCTCCCCGCTGCGCTTTAAGTAGCCCGCATAGCGGATCTCCGTTTCACAGCAGGCGAGGACGTCCTTCTGTACGTTCCCAAAGACGCCGAAGGCCTCGGCGATCGTTCCGATGTCAATGCCGCGCCGGATGAGGTCGGCATACGTCACGCCCGAAGCGAGCGGAGGAAAGCCGAATTTTCGGACGAGCGCGTCGGCAATCTTTTGGTTTGCGCGCGCATTGAGTGCGGACATGGTATGCTCCTTTTCTGCCTTGCGTTCCAAAAAGCATTGATATCGCTCTTCGGTCGCAAGCCCCGCGCGGTACCCGATCTCCGTGAGCCGCTCGTCGGCATTGTCCTGCCGGAGGGTGAGGCGGAACTCGGCGCGGGAGGTCATCATGCGGTAGGGCTCGTCCGTTCCCTTTGTGACGAGGTCGTCGATGAGCACGCCGATGTACGCCTGATCGCGCCGCAGGATGAGAGGGGGCATGCCGCGGAGCTTGAGGGAGGCGTTGAGCCCCGCCATGAGCCCCTGTGCCGCGGCTTCCTCGTAGCCGCTCGTGCCGTTGATCTGCCCCGCAAAGTAGAGCCCCTCCACCCGTTTGCTCTCGAGCGTGGGAAGAAGGTCGAGGCTGTCGATGCAGTCGTACTCGATGGCATAGGCATAGCGCACGATCTCGGCCCTTTCGAGCCCCTTGACGGTGCGGTACATCTCCTTTTGCAGGTCATGGGGAAGGGAGGTGGAGAGCCCCTGCACATAGACTTCCGTCGTGTCGGCGCCCTCGGGTTCGAGAAAGAGCTGATGGCGCTCCTTGTCGCGGAAGCGCACGACCTTGGTCTCGATGGAGGGACAGTAGCGCGGTCCCGCGGAGGAAATCCCGCCGTTGTAGAGGGGAGCGCGGCCGAGGTTTTCGAGAATGATCCGGTGCGTCTCGGCATTCGTATAGGTGACGGCGCAAGGGACTTGTGCTTCGGGAACGCCGTCTCTCAAAAAGGAGAAGGGGTAGGTCTGTTCTCCGGGCTGGACGGTCACGGCAGCGGGGTCGATCGTGCGGCCGTCGAGACGGGCGGGCGTACCCGTCTTAAAGCGGCGTACGCGGAACCCGAGCGCCATGAGACTGTGCGTAAGCAGCGTGGCCCGTTCAAAGCCATTGGGGCCCGTATCGCGGACATGGGTGCCCGTAATGGTGCGTGCATTCAGATAAACGCCCGTCGCAACGACGACGGCACGGCAGGTAATCACGCCGCCCGCTGCCGTTCTCACGCCGACGATCCGTCCCTCTTCCACGAGCAGTTCTTCGGCTTCTCCCTGCAGGATGCGCAGATGTTCGGTATGCTCAAAGACCCGCTTCATCCGGGTGTGATAGCGGTTCTTGTCGACTTGCGCGCGGAGGGAGCGCACGGCCGCGCCCTTGCCCTCGTTGAGCATGCGGTATTGGAGGGCGCACGCGTCGGCGCACAGCCCCATTTCTCCGCCCAATGCGTCGATCTCACGCACCAGATGTCCCTTTGCGGTCCCGCCGACGGAGGGATTGCAGGGCATGAAGCCGATGCTGTCGAGGTTGAGCGTCAGAACGACGGTATCGAGCCCCGTCCGCGCAAGGGCGAGAGCGGCTTCGGCGCCCGCATGGCCCGCACCGATCACGACGGCGTCGCAGGTGCCTTCGGAATATTGTTCCATAAAACGTTGCTCCACGGTTCGGAAATTCAAAAACGTCCCTTCCCGTGCGGGAAGGGACGCGCATGTTGGGTTACTCCTTGAGGACGATGCTCCGGATGTCGTTCACGTCCTTTAAGACCTTGTCGTTGACGCGCATGAGCTCACTCACCTTGTCCCGCGCATAGATGATGGTGGAATAGTGCATGCCGCCCATCTCCTGCCCGATGTTGACGAGCGGAAGGGAGAGCATGTCGCACATGAGGTAGGCGCAGATCTGTCTTGCCCGCACGAGCTCTTGCTTCTTGTTCTTGCTGAGAAGGTCCTGCCGCGTCACCGAAAAGTGCGCGCACGTCGCACGGAGAATGGCCTCGGGCGTCACCTCTTCGGGTTCGGAGACGTTGATGGCCTCCTGCAGCGCGGTGGCGGCCAGTTCGAGCGTAATGGGCTCCTCGTGCAGCTTGCTCGCAAAGATGACGGTGTTGAGCCGTCCCTCGAGGGTGCGCACGTTGTTGTCCGAGTTGCGGACAAGGAAGGAGAGCACCTCATCGGGTATGATGTATTTCTTCTCGAGCGCCTTGCGCTTTAAGATGGCGATCTTGGTCTCGACGTCGGGCGGCTGGATATCGGCGATGAGCCCGCCCTCAAACCGCGTCCGGAGGCGCTCTTCGAGCGTCGTGAGGTCCTTTGCGGGGCAGTCCGACGTGATGACGATCTGCTTGTTCTGGGAGAAGAGTTCGTTAAAGGTATGGAAGAAGGCCTCCTGTACGCCGTACTTGCCCGCCCAGAACTGGATGTCGTCGATGAGAAGCACGTCAACGTTGCGGTAGCGGCTGCGGAACCGGGCATCTGCCTCGCGTCCGTCGCCCTTCTTCGCGTACATGCTATCCACGTATTCGTTCAGGAACTTCTCGCTCGTCGTGTAGAGGACCTTGAGCGAGGGACGCTTTTCGGCGAGTTCGTTGGCGATCGCCTGCAAGAGATGGGTCTTGCCGAGGCCTGTCCCGCCATAGATATAGAGGGGGTTGAAGTTCTCTCCGGGCGCCTGTGCGACCGACTTGGCCGCGGCAAAGACAAATTTATTGGATGCGCCCACGACGTAGGAATCGAACGTAAAGCGCTTGTCCGTCGCGATGGAGACTTCCTCCATGGCGTCGGGAAGTTCGTTGAGGGAATACGTCTCCGACCCCTCCACGAAGATGATGAAGTCCGAAAGCCCCACGTCCGCGGAGATGACGGCCTGCTTGAACTTGTCCGCGTTGCGCATCACAATGTCCGCGACGTTCTCCGTATCCGCCCGGATGACGATCTTGCGGTTGATGACGTCCGTCGCTTCCAACCGACCCCGGAAGAAGGTGGAGTACGTGAGTTGGGAAACGAGTTTTTCCAACCGCTCGCAGATTTTCTCCCATAAAATTTCGTATTGTGCTTTTTCGGCCATTTTTTCCTCGCAAACGCTTTCTCTTTTTTGTCGGATTTGGTATAATATCTTCGTAGCGAAACCGATGTAATACCATTATAATACAAAATCGTCCGAAAGAAAAGTGATTTTGCCGCCATGGTCGTAAAAAAATTGACGCTGAAAAATTTCAGGAATTACGAGGAAGAGACCTTTGTCTTTGACGAGGGCCTCAATGTGCTCGCGGGCAAAAACGCGCAGGGAAAGACCAACTGCGCCGAAGCCGTGTTCTACCTCTGCACGGGCGCCTCGCTCCGCATCCGCCACGACCGTCAGCTCATCCGCATCGGCGCCGACTGCGCGCGCATCTCCGCCGTCGCCGAGGGCAGGGGCGGGACCGTCTTTCTCGAGGCCGCCGTCTACGAAAACCGCCGCGAACTGTTTGTCAACGGCAACAAGGTGGGGCGCAGCGTGGACTTCCTCGGCAACATGAAGAGTGTATTCTTCTCGCCCGGGGAGCTCCGCCTCATTCAGGACGGACCCGACGAGCGGCGGCGCTTTCTGAATCTCTCCATCTCCCAGACCTCCCGCGAGTATGCCTCCGCGCTCTTGCGCTTCCGCCGCATCCTCGATCAGCGGAACGACCTCTTAAAGGAAAAAGACAGGGGACTCGTGGAGGAGACGCTGCCCATCTGGGACGAACAGTTTGCCCTCTATGCCGCCCGCATCGCCTGTAAGCGTCGGGACTACCTCGGGGAACTCTCAAAAGGGGCCGCCGAAGCGCATGCCTTTCTCACGGACGGCGCCGAACAGCTTGCGCTCTCCTCCGATACGAAGTACCGCGGCGACGAGGAGGCCGTTGCGGCAAAGCTCGTCCGCGAGCTTGCGGCGAGCCGCGAGCGCGACCTTCGGCTCGGCTTCACCACGGTGGGGCCACACCGCGACGACATCGACATCCGCATCAACGGGGTGGACGCACGGGGATTCTCTTCGCAGGGACAGGCGCGCACGGCTGCGCTCTCCATGAAACTCGCGGAAGTCGCCCTCTTCACCCGTCTCTCGGGGGAACCGCCCGTCCTCATCCTCGACGATGTCATGAGCGAGCTCGATCTTCCCCGCCGCAAAAAACTGCTTGCGCGCATCCGCGGGCTACAATGTATCCTGACCTGCACCCATGCCGAGCGCGTCTTATACGGAACGGAATGCAGGCGCATCCGCATCCACGGAGGAAAAATCATCGAATGAGAGCAGATCTTCATATCCATTCCGTTTTTTCGGACGGACTTCTGCGCCCCGCCGAGCTCGCCGTGCGCGTCAAGGCCGCGGGGCTCTCCCTCTTCTCGATCACCGACCACGACAGCATGGACGGGTGCGGAGAGGGGGCGGAGGCCGCCCGCGCCGAGGGCCTTCGCTTTGTGCGGGGCTGGGAAGTGTCCTCCTATCTCGGGACGGACAAGATCCACGTCCTCGGCTACGGCTGCACCGAAAACGAGGCCTACCGCATTTTCCGCGAAAAGCGGGTCGAAGAGGGTCGGATCCGTGCCGAAAAGGCCGTGCGTCTCGCCAACGGATATTTCGGGACGAATGTCACAATGGACGACGTAGAAGCATACCATGTCCAAAAGGAAACACCTCTGCACACCATGTACGTCGTGCGGGCGTTCGCAAAAAAACTCTCCGCGGATCCCGGTCCGCTCTACGGCCTTGCGTTTGCGCTCGGGGGGCCTGCATTCGTCGAGGGCTCCCGTCCCACGCCCGTCGAGGCCATCGAAGTCATCCACGCGTCGGGCGGGCTCGCCGTCCTCGCGCATCCCGGCCGGATCTTCTGCCTTACGCTCGAGGAGATGCTCCGCTGGCGCAGATCGACGGATGAACGGGAGAAGGAGGCGCTCGACGCCGCGGGCCGTCTGCGGCGGGCGGGACTGCTCGATTCGCTCACCGAGGCGGGGCTCGACGGCATAGAATGCCGCTACACCACGCATACTGTCCGAGAGACGGAGGAGTTCCTCCGCTATGCGGAGGCGCACGGCCTCTTTGCGACGGGCGGATCGGACTTTCATGCCGATGGGAGCAAAAACGTCATAGGCATGCCCGCGTTTGAGCCCGAAAAATCGCTTTCGGACCTGCTCCTGCGTCTCGAAGGGAGCGTATGAAGGATATGAAATTTTGGACGCTCCTCCTTGCGGGGAGCTTTTTTTTGGGCGGATGCGGCGGCAAGGTCAAAGAGGGCGTCACGCTCTCGGGAACGGAAGTCGGCGGGCTCGAATATTCCGAGGCTCTCCGGCGCGTCCGCGAGAACCTCTCCTATCTGCCCCTCGAGGTACGCACGCCCGCGGGGAATTTCTCCTGCGAGATCGACTATTCGGACGATGCGGAGACCCTTCTCCGACGGGCGAAACGGGGTGAATCGCTCACCGTGACCGTGCGTCGCGAATGCGTTTCGTTGGAGGAATTTGCGGACATGGTATGCCGATCGAATGCCAAGGAGCCCGTTTCCGCCGCGCTCACGTTCGACAAGACGGGTTTTACCTACTTCCCCGGGACGGTCGGGACGGCCTGTGACCGTGCGCGGCTCGTCCGCGACATCGGTGCGGCGCTCTCGGACGGGGAAACGCACGTTTCTCTTGCGGTGCGCGACGTCGCTCCCGCGGTGACGGAGGAGACGCTGCGGGCCCGTACGCGCGAACTTGCCTCCTTCACGACGGAATTCGACGCGGAAAACCTTCCCCGCAGCCGCAACATCGCCCTCGCGGCGGAACGGATCGCGGGCACCGAACTTGCGGGCGGGGCGCAGTTCTCCTTCAACGAGACCGTGGGGAGCCGGACGGCCGAGAACGGGTTTTACGAGGCCAACATCATCGCGGACGGGGAGTTCGTGCGCGGTGTGGGCGGCGGCGTATGTCAGGCCTCGACGACGCTGTTCGGCGCGGCGCTCCGTGCGGGACTCGACATCGTGGAGAGCAATGCACACTCGCTTTCGGTCGGCTATGTGGCGCCGTCGCTCGACGCCATGGTCTCGGATTACAGCGATCTGAAGTTCAAAAACCCGTACCCATATCCCATTTATCTCATGGGAAAGGCCGAAAACGGGCGCGTGACGTTCACCGTCTATGGCATGCCGGACGGCCTCCGCTATGAGGTCGAAAGCGAGGTGCTCTTCCGCATCGATCCGCCCGAACCCAAGGTGGTGGAGGGCACGGAGGACCGCACGGTCCGTGAGGGGAAGGCGGGCATCGCAAGCGCATCGTACCGTCTCGTGTACGGTGCGGACGGCGCTCTTCTCGCGCGTACGCTTCTCCGAAGGGACACCTACGCGGGCGTGCGGGGCATTCTCGAACGCGCGCCGCGGTCCGATGCGATCTTGGAGGAAGAGGGCGCTTAACGGCGGTCCCAAAAGAAAAAAACGAGGAAATTTGCAAAACACATGCAAAAATCCTTGCCTTTTTCTTAAAAATCCGATATAATCATGAATTGACTTCGGGCGGTCCTCTGCATCATCGGATGGCATGAACGTCGCGTAAAACATGGAGGTAAAGTCAAATGGGACTCATTGAGGCGATCGAAGCCGAGAACATGAAGGAAAATCTTCCTCAGTTCAACGTCGGCGACACCGTGAAAGTGGGCTACCGCATCATCGAAGGCGGCAAGGAAAGGATCCAGAACTTCGAGGGCGTGGTCATAGCCAAAAAGCACGGCGGCATTCGTGAGAGCTTCACCGTGCGCCGCCTTTCCTTCGGCGTCGGCGTGGAGCGCTGCTTCCCCATCCACTCTCCCCGGATCGCATATGTGACCGTGGTGAAAGCGGGCAAGGTCAGAAGAGCAAAGCTGTATTATCTTCGCGGCCTTACGGGAAAAGCTGCCAAGATCAAGGAAAAGAAGTAAAAAAGAGAGAGTCTGCCGAAAGTCAACGGCAGATTCTTTTTTATTTCTCCGCGGCGCGGGTTTTGGGGAAAAGGGGACCGGATGGGGGGACCCCCGCAGAAATTTTTTCCCGGAATAAAAATTTTTCCGAAAAACAGGGAGAAATTTGTTTACAATCTTCCGGCAATCGGGTAGAATAGAAATTACCAATATAATAGGGAATAACAAAAACAGGAAAACCGGCTATGAAAAAGAACAAACAAGCGCGCAAGCCTCTCGGAAAGTTTATGATTGCCTTTCTCGTCGTCGCCCTCGCGTTTCTTGCGGTGGGCCTCGGGTCGCTGGGCTCCTTCGACTCCGTCGGAACGGCCTACGAACTTGCCGCCAAGCGCTCGAGCGATCCCGAGACGGGCGTCGTGTTCCGTCTCTCCAATCCCTACAAGGACGGAAAGGAGATGGACCTCTCGCTCGTGGGCGTCTATGTGAACCTTGCGTCCATCTATGCCGAAGAGGGCACGCCCTCCACCCTCCGTGTGGAACGTTCCTCGGGCGGCACCACCTTCTCGACGGGATATAACGCCGTGTTCGAGAACTTCTTTACGTCCGTATCCACCGACGAGGACGGCGATCCCGCGGAGGATCCCGTCGAACCCGACGCCACGGACGAATTCTTCCGCTACGTCGCACCCTTCCATCTGCCCGAAAACGGTTGGTCCGTCAGCACCTACCGCTATCTCCGTCTGTGCGTGCAGAGCGGTCCCAACGTCCTCGTGAACGAGATCGTCTTTGTCGGCGCGTCAAAGGACGAGAACGGCGACCTCACGGCGGAGCGGTATATCATTCCCGCGGCCGTGTACAAGGCAACGCCCACGCTTGACGAATCGGCGGCACAGGCCGAAGCGCGTGCCAACGCGCTCCTCGACGGAAGCTATGGCTATCCGCGCTCGTGCTTCCGTACCGACGCGGGCACCGACAAGGGAAAACTTTTGACCGACGAGGCCTCTCTCGCCCGTTTCTCCGTCAAGAAGGGTATCCCCGGGGCGGCGCAGTCGAGCTTTTCGACCTTCACCCCGGCCGAAGTCCCCACGCTCATGACCATTGCCGAAATGCGCATGGGCGGGCGGTACACGACCGATGAAACGGGCGCTCCCGCCGACGTCTATCATGTCGACGGCGTGCACGGTGCGCTCGGCATCGACTTCCTCGCCCTCGGAACGGCGGTCTTCGGCATGAGCCCCTTCGGACTGCGCGTCATGCCCATGCTGGCGTCCTTCGGAACGCTGCTCCTCTTCGGGCTGCTGGCGATGCGCCTTGCCCGGAGCGAAAAGGCAGGGCTGCTGTTTGCCGCCGTCTATGCGCTCTCCTCGTACACCTTGGGACTTGCCCATCTCGGTACGCCCCTCATGCTCGGCGTGTTCTTCTTCGCGTGCGCGCTTTTCTTTATGGAACGCTTCTACCGGGAGGGCATCCGCAAGGCGACCGTCCTCTCGTCGGGCGGACTGCTTGCCTCGGGTCTCTTTGCGGCGGCGGCCATCGTCGTCGACGGCGCATGGGTCATCCCCGCGGCCGGGCTCATCGCGCTCTTCGCCGCGGGCATGGTACGCCAGCAGACTGCCAAGAAGTACCGTCTCGAGAAGGCGCGGGAGGAAGGCGACGAACTCGCCGTGCGGCACGTTGCGGCCGAATACCGCTTCAAGAATGCCGCCGCGCCCACGCTCTTCTTCTCCGGGCTCCTGTTCGGGACGCTGCTTCTCTCGCTGCTCGCGATGCTTCCCGCCTACTATGTCTATCTCAAGGGCTTTGTCGGACCGGCGTCGGCTTCCAACGTGTTCCTGCTCGGCTGGAAGGCCTTTGCGAACGGCTTTACGGGCTCGGCGATCGGCAACGCATTCCTGCCCTTCGTGATGCTCTACCGCGGAACGGGCTCCATGCAGGCCTGTACCGCAGCCGTCATGAATCCCGCCGCGCTGCTCATTGCGGCCGCGGGTGCGATCTATGGATTCTACCGTCTCGTCTACCTCCTTCTCGCCAAGGAACACGATAAGGAGTGGAGAGTCGAAGTCCGCCGTTATGCGATCCTCATCGCGGGCATGGTATTCTCGCTTTTGGCCGCACTCGTCGTAAAGGAAGGCCTCGCGTTCGTCTTTACGGCCTATCTCTTTGCGTTCCTTCTCGCCGCCGTCTCCGCGGGAGGCGAAGCGGAGGGCAAGACGTCCAAAGTGCTCGGGATCGTCGGCGCGGTCTCCGTCGGGCTGCTTGCGGTCTGCTTCCTGCTCTTTGCCGTCTTTACGTTCTCTATCCCGCTGCCCGCCTCTGTTCTGACCTTCCTGTTCGGTTAAAAATCCCGCGGGCGCGTCCCGCTGCATCAAGGGAGAATTTTATGATCGCGAAAATCATCTGTTATGCACTGAACGGTCTCGAGGGAGTTCCCGTCGAAGTGGAGACGGACGTCAACAAGGGCGTGCCGTCCTATGACATGGTGGGGCTTCCCGATACCGCGGTCAAGGAGAGCAAGGAACGCGTGCGCTCGGCGCTCAAAAACAGCGGGCTGCTCTTCCCCATGAACCGCATCACCATCAACTTCGCCCCGGCCGACATCAAAAAGGAGGGCGCCTCCTTTGACCTTGCCGTCGCCGTCAGCCTCTTAAAGGCCAGCGAACAGCTCGTGGGCGTGGAGATGGGGGACACCGTATTTCTGGGCGAGCTCGCCCTCAACGGGGACCTGAGACCCATCTCGGGGCTGCTTCCCATCCTCATTTCGGCCAAGGGACACGGGTTTTCCCGCTTTATCGTCCCCGCAGGGAACGCAAAGGAAGCACGCTTCCTCGGCGGCTCGGAGATCTATGCCGCGAACAGCCTCACGGAGGTCGTCCGCCATTTGGTCGGAACGGCGCCCCTCGAACCGCTCGAGACGGCCCAATTCGTGCCGCACGCGGGCATGGATACCTCGGCCGACCTCAAATACGTCAAGGGTCAGCCCATGGCAAGGCGTGCGCTCGAGATCGCCGTCGCGGGAGGACACAACCTTCTCATGATCGGGCCTCC
>CANQUL010000048.1 GCA_947627015.1 uncultured Clostridia bacterium
AAGATATGAGAAAAGGCGTGGCTTCACGCCACGCCTAATTCTCTTTGAGCGGCGACTACCTAAATTCCCTATGGGAATTACGGTAACCACCCTTCCTCTTTTTTTGCCCCATCCGATCCGTCCTCCCCGTTCGTTTTCCCCCAAATCTTCCTTTTTTCGGCAAAGATCTCAGGTATGCGCATGAAAGCATATGCTATACTTATCCCAAAAAAAGGAGAATTCCAACATGGAAACATTGCTTTTGGACCGCAGGACAAAGGGACTTATCGAGGGATACGTGCCGGAGGGGGAACTTCTGTCCGACCTCGTGCGCTTCTTCTCGATCTTTGCGGACGGAACGCGGCTGCGCATCCTGTCCGCACTCGCCATCTCCGAGATGTGCGTCACCGACATCTCTCGCGTTCTCGACATCAACCAGACGACGGTCTCGCATCAGCTCCGCTACCTCAAGGACGCGGGCATGGTATGCACCGACCGCCACGGAAAGGTCATTTTCTATTCGCTGTTCAATGAGATCGTCAACGACGTGCTCTTAAAGGGTGTGGAATTCCTCGGCTATTGACGGATGCGATCTTCCCGAGCGCCCGAGCGCCGCAATCTGCGGCGCTCGGGCGCTCGGATTTTGGAAAAGCCCTCTATTTTTCTTGAAAAAAGCACGCAAAGCGTGTATAATAGTGGTATGAGCCAAGAGGTCATCCGCGAAAAACTCAAGCTGCTCCCCGATTCGCCCGGTGTGTACATTATGGCGGGCGAGGACGGTACGGTCATCTATGTGGGGAAGGCGCGCGTACTCAAAAATCGCGTGCGCCAGTATTTCCATTCCTCGGAGAAGCCCTTCAAAGTGCAGGCGATGGTGGAGGCGATCGCCGATTTTTCGTACATCGTCACTCCCTCCGAAGTGGACGCGCTTGCCCTCGAAAACACGCTCATTAAGAAGTATAAACCCAAGTACAACATCCTCTTGAAGGATGACAAGACGTACCCCTACATCAAGGTCTCCACGCATGAGGAGTTTCCACGGATCTCCGTCACCCGCCGCGTCAAAAAGGACGGCCGCTACTTCGGACCCTTCATGGGCGGGATCAGCTGCAAGGAGGTCGTGGACGTCGCCGTCAAGGTCTACAATATCCGTTCGTGCGGCGTATCGATCGGTGCCAAGCCCAAGAAGCCGTGCCTTGAACACCATCTCGGCAGATGTCTCGCCCCCTGTGCGCACCTCGTCTCGCAGGAGGAATATGCCGCACGGGTCGAAAAGACGCTCGCCTTCCTCGGCGGGGACTACGAGGAGGCGCAGACCATCCTCGAGGAGAAGATGAAGGAGCTTGCGGAGAACGAGGAATTCGAGCTCGCCCTCGATTACCGCAACAAGATCCGCATGCTCGCAAAGCTCGGCGAACGCAGGATCACCTCCATGCCGCGGGACGTCGACGCCGACATCTGGGCATATGCCTCCAACGGCATCTATGCGGCCCTGTCTCTCCTCGTGACGCGGCGGGGCGTGATGCAGGGCAGCGCGAACTTTTCGATGGACGCGGGCGCAGGGGACGACGCGGAGTCCCTCACGAGCTTTCTCACGCAATATTATACGAACAATCCCATCCCGCACGAACTCGTGCTCGAGACGCCCTTCGACGACGAACTCTTTACCGCCTACTGCCGGAAAAAGGAGGGACGCGGCGTGGAGATCACCCGTCCGAAATTCGGAATTCGACGCGAGCTCTTGGACATGGGTATGCGCAACGCGGCCGAATATCTCGAAAAGTCCGTTTCCGCCATCGCGCATAAGAACGACATGACGGTCGCCGCCTGCGAACGTCTTAAAACCGTGCTCGGCCTTTCACGCTATCCCAAGCGGATGGAGTGCTACGATATTTCGGACATCTCGGGCGTGGACAAGGTGGGCAGCATGGTCGTATTCACCGACGGCGAGGCCGACAAGTACGAATACCGCCGCTTCCGCATCCGGACGGTGGAGGGGGCGGACGACTTCGCCTCGCTCCGGGAAGTGCTTCTTCGGCGGCTTGCCAAGCTCGGTACGGACGAGGAAGTGCGCTTCCCCCGTCCCGAACTCATCGTCATCGACGGCGGCAAGGGCCAACTCTCCGCGGTCAAAGGCGTCTTTGACGAGCTCGGCATCACCGACATCGACCTCATCTCCCTTGCAAAGCAGGAAGAAGAGGTGTACACGCTCTCCTCGGACGAGTCCGTCCGGATGGACCGCCGCGACTACGCCCTCCGCGTGCTCCAACGCATCCGTGACGAGGCACACCGCTTCGCCATCACCTATTTCCGCAACCTGCATTCCAAGCGCAACCTCTCGTCCGTCCTCGAAGAGATCGACGGGGTGGGAAAAAAGAAGCGCGCGGCCCTTCTCGAACGGTTCGGCACCATCGACAGGATCATGCGGGCTGACATTTCGGAACTCATGCAGACGGAGGGAATCGGCGAGGAACTTGCCCGCAAGATCAAGCGCCATTTTGAGGAATTATGAAATACAGACTGTTTTTGTCCGACTTTGACGGCACCCTCGTGCGGTCGGACGGCTCCGTCTCGGAGCGCAACATCAAGGCCATTGCCGCCTACCGGAGCGCGGGCGGCATCTTTGCGGTCGTTACGGGCCGCATGCTCGCCTCCATCCGTCCGCGGCTCTTCGAACTCGGTCTCTCCGACGGGCTTGTCGTGGCCTTTCAGGGCGCGCAGGTCGCCGATATCCGCACGGGCCGCCTCTTAAAGGACGGGGGGTTTGCGGAAGAAGAGACGCTCGGGATCCTTCGTTTTCTCGAAGAAAACGACCTGCATATCCACATCTATGCGGGCGAATCGATGTACGTCAACCGCCGCAACGCACTCCTCGAAATGTATGAGAGGATCACGCGCGTGAAGGGGATCCTTTCGGACATGCCCCTGTCCGATTACGTCAAAGCCCATCATTTGAAGGTCATCAAGATGCTCGTGATGTGCGACCCTGCGGACCGTCCGCGCGTCGAAGAACTTCTCTCCCGCCGGTTCGGGAGTGAGTACTATGTGACCTGCTCTTCTCCCTATCTCGTCGAGATCATGCCAAAAGGGGAGTCCAAGGCAGCCGCAGTGCCCTTCCTTTCGGAATACTACAAGATCCCCGTCTCCGAGATCGCGGCCATCGGGGACCAGAAGAACGACATCCCGCTCGTGCAGGCGGCGGGTGGCAAATTTGCCGTCGCGAACGCCGTCGAAGAACTGCGGTCCATCGCGACCGTTGTCCCTTCTTTCGAAGAGGACGGCGTGGCCTATGCGATCGAAAAATACGCCATGGGGTAAGGAAAATCACGCGTCGGAGGCAATACGAATGACAGAATTACTCGCTCCGGCGGGGAATGCGGAGGCCGCACGGGCCGCACTTTTTTCGGGTGCGGACGCCGTCTATCTGGGGCTCAAACAGTTCTCTGCCCGCAGCGGTGCCGAAAATTTTACGGACACGGAGCTGAAGGAGATCGTGACGCTTGCGCACCTTCTCGGCGCCAAGGTCTACGTCGCGCTCAACACGCTCGTCAAGGACGACGAGCTCGACGGATTCTTTTCCTCTGCCCTGTGCGTATGGAATGCGGGGGCCGACGCCATTCTTCTTCAGGATCTCTTTCTCGGCCGGGAGCTCAAGCGCCGGTATCCGGACATGGTGCTCCATCTCTCCACGCAGGCGGGCTGTTGCAACCGGGACGGCGCCCGTGTGGCCAAGGAGTACGGCTTCTCCCGCGCCGTGCTTGCCCGCGAGACGCCCCTCAAGGACATCGCGGAGATCTCCCGGATCATCGAGACGGAGGTCTTTGTACAGGGTGCGCTCTGTGCGGCCTTCTCCGGTCAGTGCTATTTTTCCTCCTTCGCGGGGAACAACAGCGGAAACCGCGGACGGTGCAAGCAGCCGTGCCGCAAAAAATACCGCATCGACCGTGCGGGCTTCGAAGAGGAGGCCTATGCGCTCTCCCTCTCCGACCTCTGCGTGGGGGAATCGGTTGCGCAGTTGCTTCAGGCGGGCGTCGTCTCTCTCAAGATCGAGGGACGCATGCGCAGACCCGAATATGTGGCCGCGGCGGTCAAGTACTACCGTGCGCTTCTGGACGGCATGCCTGCGTCCGAAGCCTTCTCCCGCATGCGCCGTGCCTACAACCGCGGCGACTACACCAAGGGCCTTGCCTTCGGGCAGAAGGCGGACTTTTTGTCCCGCGACGTGCAAGGGCATATCGGCGAACGCGTGGGGACCGTCTCCTATCGGTCCGGCCGACCCGCATGCGTGACGGACATTCCCTGCGGCAAGGGAGACGGCTTCAAGATCCTGCGCGCGGGGAAGGAGGTGTGCGGCGCCGCCTTCTCGGAGGCCTTTGCGGGCGGCTTTTTCCTCTCCGCAAGCGGCAGGCTCAAAGAGGGGGACGAGGTGCGGCTGACGACTTCCGTCCGCTCCGATTCCATCGCCCTGCTTCCCGTAAAATCGCGGAAAATCGCGATGCAGGTCTCATTTTACGCGGGAAAACCGCCGCGCGCGGTGTGCGGAGACTTTGAATTTTCGGAAGGGGAACCGCTCCGTCCGGCGGAGACGGCGCCCCTCACGGCGGAGGACATCGCCGCCTCGTTTCAAAGGACGGACGGCCTCCCCTTCGACGTGACGGCGGAGGTCGCAACGGACGGCGTCTTTCTCCCGAAGTCCGCCCTCAATGCCTTCCGCCGCGCGTTTTATGCCGCGCTCGTTCTGTGGCTCTGCCCGCCCCGTATGCCCTTGGAACCCGTGGGCGGCGAGGTCTCTCTTTCGCCCGAACGAGGGACCGAACGGGCCGTCATCGGAGAGGGGGACGCGGACATCGTCATCTGCAAGCCACGGGACTATGCCGAACTCATCCGGCCCGCGGGGAAGAACGTCTACCTCTATCTGCCGCCCTTCCTTTCCTCGGACGACGAGGCGCTCATCGCAGACAAGATCGCCCGGTTCGACGGCATCTTCGCGGAGGGCGATTACGGGATCGGACTCGCGCGGCGCTACGGGGTCGAACTCTTTGCGGGCCCGGGCTTCCATGTGACCAACCGCTATGCGGTGCGGGGCGTACGCGAAGTTGCCGGGCGGTTCGTCCTGTCCAAGGAGCTCTCGAAGAGCGAGCAGGATGCGCTCTCGGAACGGGGCGCCTTCGTCCTCACAGGCGGCGTAAAAGTCATGGACCTCATCTGGTGCCCTTTCGGAAGGACGTGCGATCGTTGCGACCGAAAAAAAACCTATCGGCTGACCGATGAGGAGGGGAGAAAATTTCCGCTCCGAAGGTACCGCTTTTCGGGCATGGTATGCCGATTTGAGGTCTACAACTGTGCAAATCTTACGGCATGCGGCACCCTTGCATCCCGCATTGCCGATGCGACCGAGGGCACGGAATGCGCCCTCTCCACCAAGGGTCACGCCGAGAGGAGTATGATATGAAACGGAGCGCACAGCTTCTCGAACTGGATAAAATACTGTCGCAGTTGAGCGGTTACGCGGTGCTCGAAGAGACCAAGGATGCCCTTCTTTCTCTCGAACCGACGATCGATCTTGCGGAAGCGCGCCGTCTGCTCGCAGCCACGGACGAGGCCATGTACCTGCTGTTTACCGCGGGTGCGGGACGGGTGGAGTATTTTTCTCCGCGCGGCGACATGCTCGAACGCGCCGAAAAGGGGGCCGTCCTCTCATGCAAGGAACTTTTGGACTGTGCGCGCATGCTCCGTTCGGTGCGCCTCTTGCATGATTCCGTCCGCTCGCTCTCGAACGGAATGCAGCCGACTTTCTCCGGGATCGCGGAGCGGCTCGTCTATGATGTGCGGCTCGAACGTGACATCGGCGACAAGATCGTCAGCGAAGACACGATCGCGGACACGGCGAGCGAACGTCTCTTCTCTCTCCGGAAGGAGATCCGTCTGCTCGGGGAGCGCATCCGCGCCCGCCTTGCCTCGTACCTTTCGGGCGACGAGAAGAAGTACTTGCAGGACGGCATCGTCACCGTGCGCGGCGACCGCTTTGTCATTCCCGTCAAGTCGGAATATCGCCGCAGTGTGCGCGGATTCGTCCATGACCGTTCCCAGAGCGGTGCCACCGTCTTTATCGAGCCCGAAGAGGTGCTCGAAATGAACAACGAACTGCGCGACCTCGCCATTGACGAAAAGGAGGAAGAGGAGCGCATCTTAAAGGATCTCTCGCGCCGTCTCGGAAAGCTGCGGGACCCGCTTGAGCTCTCCCTCTCCCTCGTCTCGGAGGCGGACGGCTATTTCGCCCGTGCCGAATACGCCTATGCGTTGCATGCCGTCATGCCCGTTCTCAACGACAAGGGCGTCGTGGATATCCGCAAGGGACGCCATCCCCTTCTCGATCCCAAGACGGCCGTGCCCGTCACCGTTGCGGTGGGTGAATCCATCCGCTTTCTTCTCATCAGCGGCGCCAACACGGGCGGCAAGACGGTCACGCTCAAGATGTGCGGCCTCTTCTGCCTCATGGCAGCTTGCGGGCTCTTTGTCCCTGCCGCGGAGGGGACGCGTCTCACCGTCTCGGGCGTATGGTGCGATGTGGGAGACAGCCAATCCATCGAGGAGAACCTCTCCACCTTCTCCTCGCACATCGTAAACTTAAAGCGCATCCTCGAGGAGACCGGTCCCTGTTCGTTCGTGCTGATCGACGAGCCTGGCGGCGGAACGGATCCCGAGGAGGGGCAGGCCATTGCCCGTGCCGTGCTCTCCGCGCTTATGCGCAAGGGCTGCCGCGGGATCGTCACCACCCACTACTCCGCTCTCAAGGAATTCGCCTACGAGACGGAGGGGCTCGAAAACGGCAGTATGGAGTTCGATGCGGAGGACCACAGGCCGCTCTACCGTCTCAAGATCGGCGCGCCCGGTTCTTCCAACGCGCTCGCCATCTGCTCCCGTCTCGGCCTTCCCGAGGAGACCGTCGAGGAAGCGCGGTCGTACCTCTCCCAAGAGGTCCGCGCCTTTGACCGGACGCTGCGCGCCGCCGAGGAGAGCCGTGTGCGGACGGAAGCGCTCGCCCGCGAGGCCGAAGCGGTCAAGGCCGATTGGGAGGCCCGCTCGCGTGCGCTCGGACTCGAGGAAGAAAAATTCAAAAGGGAGCGCGAGAAATTTCTCGCCGCATCCAAGGCCGAGGCGCGCCGCATCGTTTCGGAACGGACCGCTCGCGCCGAGGAGCTCCTCGGGGAGATCGAAAATATCTTCGAAAAAGAGAAACTCTCCGAGAGCGACCTGATTCGGGCAAGAACACTTAAAAACATATTAAAGAATGATACCATGTCCGAGGAAGAGACTCCGATCCGTGCGATTCCCGTCGATTTTGACACTCTGAAAGAGGGGGATCGGGTGCACATCGGGAGCATGAACGCCGAGGGCACGGTGCTCTCCGTCAACCGTACAAAGCGGACGGCCGAGGTGCAGGCGGGCTCCATCCGCGTCAAAGCCAAGGGCGAGGATCTCTTTCTCGCAAAAAAGCGGAAAGAGCAGGCGGCGCGCGTGACCGTGAGCCGGGACGTTTCTTCTCGCACGGAGGCCCGCCCCGAGATCAATCTCATCGGCATGACGACGATGGAAATGCAGTCCGAACTGGAAAAATTTCTCGACAGCGCGGTGCTTGCCAATTTTCCCGAAGTGCGCGTAATTCACGGCATGGGTACGGGAAAACTGCGTTCCGCCGTGCACGAACTGCTCCGAAAGGACGGCCGCGTGGAGAGTTTCCGCCTCGGAAAATACGGCGAGGGCGAGAGCGGCGTGACCATCGTCACCTTAAAATAGGGGCAGATCCCGGGAAGCGGGCATATTTTTGCGGAAAGGGCCATAGAATGGGGGTGATAAATTCCGCCCGTTTGAGGTAAACTGTTGAAAAAGCTCTCTTCCCGTGCCGTCACCGCCGTCACCGATTGCGCCCTCGTCCTCGTGTTCGGATTCATCGCGAGCGTCTGTTTTCTCCCCGTCGCGGGACCTGCCGTCAGCCTTGAGGACAGAGTGTATCGGCGGGGCATGTCCGAGGATGGGGTCTCACTCATGATCAATGTCTATTGGGGAGGCGAGGAAGTCCTTGCCATGCTCGATCTCCTCGGAGAGCACCATGCGGCGGCGACGTTCTTCCTCGGCGGAAGCTGGGCGGACGATCATGTCGACATCGTGCGCGAAATTGCGGCACGGGGTCAGGAAATCGGCTCCCACGGCTATTTTCACCGCGACCACGATAAGCTCGATTACGAGGGCAACGTCCGCGAGATCGGCACGAGCGTCGAGTTCCTGTCTCTCGTCACGGGCAGCCCCGTGACGCTGTTTGCCCCTCCTTCGGGCGCCTATTCGGACGACACGGTGCGGGCGGCCGAGAGCATGGGCCTTAAGACTGTCCTCTGGTCCAAGGACACCGTGGATTGGCGGGACAAGGACGCTGAGCTCGTATTCCGCCGCGCGACCGAAGGGGTCAAGGGAGGCGACCTCATCCTCATGCACCCCATGGAGCATACCGTAAGCGTCCTCGGACGCATCCTGACGTACTATGCCGAGCACGGCCTCAGGGCCGTCTGCGTCGGGGAAAATCTCGGCTGAAATCTTACATAAGCGAGGAATGGGAATGATCGAAACAAAATTACTGCCGAGCGGCGTGCGCGTCATCGTAAAGCGCATGGAGGGCCTTCTCTCCGTCACGATGGGCATCCTTGTCGGAACGGGCGCCGCATACGAGACGGACGCCGAGGACGGCATTTCGCACTTCATCGAGCACATGCAGTTCAAGGGCACGCCGACGCGCACCGCCTTTGCGATCTCGGACGCCTTCGACGCCCTCGGTGCGCAGGTCAACGCCTTCACGGGGAAGGACATGACTTGCTATTATACCAAGGCGACGAGCGACCATGCGGGGGAAGCCTTCCGCCTGCTCGCCGACCTCTTTCTCAACGCGACCTTCCCCGAAGAGGAGATGGTGCGGGAAAAGGGCGTCGTGCTCGAAGAGATCAACATGGATGAGGATTCCCCGGAGGACCTCTGCCTCGACCTTCTTTCGCGCGCGGCCTTCGGCCCTGTCGCCTACGGACGGAACATTCTCGGCCCCGCGGCGAACGTGGAGGGCTTCACCCGGGAGGACATCCTTCGCTACAAGCGTGCCCGTTACTGTCCGCAGAACACCGTGATCTCCTTTGCGGGAAACATCGGGATCGAAGAGGCATTCGCCCTCGCCGGGGAGGCTTTCGGAACGATGGACGCGGGCGCGTTCGAGGATCGCAGGAAGGACGTCGACTTTATCGGTGAGACGATCTTCCGCAAGAAGTCCATCGAGCAGGCCCACTTCGCCTTCGGGATCCCCACCGTGGACCGCGGCGCCCGAAATCTTCCCGCCGTCCAGCTCATGAATTCGGTCCTCGGCGGCGGAATGAGCTCCCGTCTCTTCAAGCGCGTGCGCGAGGAGCTGGGGCTCGCCTATTCGGTCTACTCGTACACGTCGCACTATGCGGAGACGGGCCTTCTCGCCGTGTATGCGGGCGTCAATCCCAAGAAGGCGGAGGCCGCCGCAGAGGCCGTGCGCGAGACGATCGAGGGTCTCAAACGGGAGGGGCTCAGTGCGGATGAATTTATCCGCGGACGCGAACAGCTCAAGTCGGGCAACATCTTCTCGCAGGAGAACACCTCCTCGCAGATGCTCCTCTACGGCCGCAACCTTCTGTACTTCGGCGAAGTGTATGACTTCGAAAAGCGCATGGCGGAGATCTCCGCCCTCACGCGCGACGACGTAATGGCCGTCATCGAGAGCGGTCTCAACTTCGAAGGCGCGGCCTCCGCATCCGTCGGAAATCTCAAAAAGGCGATCGTTTTTTAGGACATGGGTACGGAAAATTCGCGATTTTACGGATTCGAACCCGTGTTCGACGCCCACAGCCGCATCCTCATTCTCGGCAGTTTTC
>CANQUL010000049.1 GCA_947627015.1 uncultured Clostridia bacterium
CCGCATCGGCCGTCTTGCGTTCCGGCAGATGTTCAATGCCGAGGGCTATGAGATCGTCGCGATCAACGACCTCACCACGCCTTCCATGCTTGCGCATCTCCTCAAGTATGACAGCGCGCAGGGCCGTTATGCCCTCGCCGACACCGTCTCCGCCAACGACGAGGAGAGAACGCTCACCGTCGCCGGCAAGACCATCAGGATCTACGAGGAGAAGGACGCCGCCAACCTTCCTTGGGGCGAACTCGGCGTAGACGTCGTTCTCGAGTGCACGGGCTTCTACACCTCCAAGGCGAAGAGCGAAGCGCACATCAAGGCCGGTGCCAAAAAGGTCGTCATCTCCGCTCCCGCGGGCAACGATCTTCCCACCATCGTCTATGGCGTCAACGAAAAGACGCTCAAGAAGGAGGACACCATCATCTCCGCCGCGAGCTGCACGACCAACTGCCTTGCTCCCATGGCCAACGCCCTCAACAACGCCTATCCCGTCGTTTCGGGCATCATGACCACCGTCCACGCCTTCACGGGCGACCAGATGGTCCTCGACGGACCTCACCGCAAGGGCGACTTCCGCCGTGCGAGAGCGGCTGCGGTCAACATCGTTCCCAACTCGACGGGCGCAGCCAAGGCCATCGGTCTCGTCATCCCCGCCCTCAACGGCAAGCTCATCGGCAGCGCGCAGCGCGTTCCCGTTCCCACGGGCTCCACGACCATCCTCGTCGCCGTCGTCAAGGGCAAGGACATCACCAAACAGAGCATTAACGACGCCATGAAGGCCGCCGCTTCCGCTTCCTTCGGCTACACCGAAGAGCAGCTCGTCTCCTCCGACATCATCGGCATCACCTACGGTTCCCTCTTCGACGCGACCCAGACCATGGTCACCAAGATCGACGACGACACCTATCAGGTCCAGGTCGTCGCGTGGTACGACAACGAGAACAGCTACACGTCGCAGATGGTCCGCACCATCAAATATTTCGCCGAACTGTAAAGAACGGCCGAACGGAAACGCCCCCCTGCGCGGGGGCGTTTTTTTCAAAAAAAAGGAGAAAAATCATGAAGCCCGATATGAGAACGTGGGAGTGGACGCGGCCGCCGCGGACCTTCTCTGTCACATCCGACGCCGCCGAGATCGTCACGGAGCCGCACACCGACCTCTGGCAGCGCACCTATTATCACTTCCGCAACGACAGCGCGCCCGTCCTTCAGACATCGACCGAAGAGAAGTATTTCTCCTTCACCGTAAAGACGGCCTTCGACCCCAAGGGACGGTTCGACCAGTGCGGCGTCGTCCTGTATCTCGACAGCGAAAATTGGATCAAAGCGTCCGTCGAAGCGGAGCAGGGATTCGGCCATCTCGGAAGCGTCGTTACGGACATGGGGTACTCCGATTGGGCCACCGAGGAGATCGACGCCTCCGTCCGCGAGATGTGGTACCGCCTGAGCCGCAGGGAGGACGACTACCGCATCGAGTGCTCGCCCGACGGCATTCATTTCCGTCAGATGCGCGTCTGCCATCTGCGGCAGGGGGGAGGGCGAATCCGCTTCGGCATCTATGCGTGCAGCCCGGAGAATTCCTCCTTCCGCGCCCGTTTTTCGGAGGCGGAGATCACCGGATGCAAGTGGCCCGCGCACGACGGCCAGCCGCCCGACGCGGAGTAAAGACGGCCGCAAAAGCGCAAGGAGGATCCCGTTCTTTCCGTCCCGGCTGCATGCTTCGCCCTTCGCCCGCATACAATAAATGCAATGAGACTCGGCGAGGAAATTTTCAAGCTGCTGGGCGGCGAGGGGGAAACCTCGCGCATCGGCTATACCGTCATCGACGGGAAGGGGGGCTACTTCCAGAACGTAAGGCGCCTCCTCGAATTTTCCCCGACGAGGCTTGTCCTCAAGGGGAAGGAGGGCGCGGTCGCCGTGGAGGGCGAAGCGCTCTTCCTCACCAAATACACGGACGGGGACGCAAGCGTCTCGGGCCGCATCCGGTCCGTCACGCGGATGGATTAAGGAGCCATGTTCGTCGTTTCATTCCGGGTCACCGGCCTGAGTTCGCATCTCGTCGCCGACAAGCTCGCGCGGGCGGGCATTGCCGTCCTTCGCCTTACCCGTGTCGAAAAAAACACGGTCGAAGTCCGGATCCGCGCAAAAGACCGCAAAAAAGCCTTTGCAATTTTGCCCCGTTCGTGCTATAATATAACCGAGATCCGTACGCACGGGCTCGCCTGCGCCGCGCAGACGGCCGCGAGGTCGGCGGGATTGCTCCTCGGAGGCGTCGTTGCCGCCGCACTCGTGCTCTTTGCCGAGAGCCGCGTCCTCGCCGTCCGCGTCGAGGGCAGCGGAGCCTATTACGAGCGGGAAGTCCGCGCCATCTTAAAGGAAGAGCATGCCGATCTTTTCTCGCCCATGCCGCGCGATACGGCGCGCCTTGCAGCCCGTGTGCTCGCCCTTCCGCGCGTCGAATTCTGCGCCTTCCGGAGGGAGGGCGGCGTGCTCACCGTCGAAGTGCAGACCGTGCAAAATATTCAGCCGATCGCGGGCATGCCCCTCGTTTCGGAGGTCGACGGCATTCTCGAAGAGCTCATCGTCGTGCGCGGAACGCCCCTTCTCCGGGAGGGGGACGAAGTGCACGCGGGCGACGTCCTCGTAAAGGATTCGGCCGTGATCGGCGGACGGGAAGTTCCGTCCCTCGTCATCGCCTCGGCCGTCGTCTCCCATCCGGTGTCGGCGGAATATGCCGCAAGCTCGGCGGAGGCCGCGCTCTCGATGGCGGCGCTCGAATACGGAGAACTGACCCAATCGCATACATACGAAATACAGACCGGCTGGCGGGTGGAGGGCGTCGCGCACACGACGTTTTCGCTCAACCTCGGTTAGGAGGCCTCTTTGCAAATTACGGTGGAGATGGGGACGCTCGACAAGCTGCAGCGCGTGGTCGGCGTCTTTGATGAAAACATGGCGGCGCTTGCGCGGGAGCTCGGGATCGACTGGAAGATCGCGGGCACTTCGCTGGTGCTCGGCGGCGACGAAGAGCCCGTCCGCGTGGGGGCGGAGGTCATAAAGAGCCTTCTGCTCTTTGCGGAGAGCGGCGAAGAGCCGGACAAGTCCCGCATCGCCTATTGCATCGAACTCGCACGGGAGGGCCGCAGCGGCGACATTGAGGGCATCCTCCGCGACGTCATCGCCGTCTCTTCCCGCGGGAAGCCCGTCAAGTGCAAAACGGTGGGGCAGAAGAAGTATGCCGAAGCCGTGCGCACCCACACCGTCACCTTCGGCGTGGGACCCGCCGGAACGGGAAAGACGTATCTTGCCGTCTGCCTTGCGGTGGCGGCTTACAAGGGCAAGCAGGTGGAGCGGATCATCCTCACCCGTCCCGCGGTGGAGGCAGGCGAAAAGCTCGGCTTCCTTCCGGGGGACCTTCAGACCAAGGTCGATCCCTATCTGCGGCCCCTCTATGACGCATTGCAGGAGATGTTCGGCTTCGAGACCTACCAACGGCTCATGGAGAAGGGGGTCATCGAGGTCGCACCGCTCGCGTACATGCGCGGGAGAACGCTCAACGACGCCTTTGTCATTCTCGACGAGGCGCAGAACGCCACCCGTGAGCAGATGAAGATGTTCCTGACCCGTCTCGGGGAGGGCAGCCGCATGGTCGTGACGGGGGATCTCACCCAGACGGATCTCCCCGCAGGCAAGACGAGCGGCCTTAAACACGCCGTCCGCATTCTCGACGGGGTGGAAGATATCGCGGTATGCCGTCTCACGGAGCGGGACGTGGTGCGCCATCCGCTCGTGACGCGCATCGTGCGCGCCTATGAGGCAGACGAGCATGCGGGCGAAGAAAAACGCAAAAGAGGTGAACGGAAATGAAGATCGCGGGGATCCCGGCGGGGGAACGCAAAAACGGGCTCATCCGGAGCGCGCTCGTATTCGGGGCGTGCTATCTCGTCATGCTCGCCTTTCTCTTTATCGCCGTCGTCATCAACGACGTCTCCTCGTGGACGGTCTACTTTACGGAGAATTTCTCGGAGCCGCTCTCCCTCATCGTCAGCGTGTTCCTTCTCTTCTGCGTCATCTATTTCTACTTCATGTTCGACGACCCCGCCTTCCTTGTCAAGGCAGGCAACGTGGTGCTTACGTTCTGTATCCTCCTCGTCTCCGTCGTCCTGTGCTACCTCTTCGGAAGATTTGTTCACATCTATGCCCGTCCGCTCGCCGTGTTCGCCTTTTTGGCGCTCTTTCTTCTCGGCCGACGGCACGCGCTCTTTCTGAACTTCGTCTTTTCCTTCCTGATGTTCGTCATCGACCTCTTCACCAATACCTTCCCCACGAGCGAACTCAACAACGCCATCTATTCCTCCTTCATGTTGAGCTTCATCAGCGGCACCTTTGCGGTATTCCTCTCGAGCAGCGCAAAGACGCGGGGCGGCCTGCTCCTCTCGGGCGTGTTCATCGCCGTGCCCACCGTCATCGTGGTCCTGCTCTTCAACATCCCCGAACTCACCTACAACTGGATCGATTACGTCTCGGCGGCGGGCTTCCGTATGTTCGGATGCGTAGTCGCGGCCGTGCTCGCTCTCTCCATCCTGCCCGTGTTCGAATGGGGCTTCAACAAGCTCACCGTATTCCGCCTGCGCGAACTCACGAGCACGAACGCCGCACTCCTCGTCCATCTCAAGAAGGAGGCCCCCGGCACCTTCAACCACTCCCTCATCGTCGCCCAGCTTGCGGAGAGCTGTGCCGTCGCCATCGGCGAAAATTCCGAGCTCGCGCGTGCCGCGGCCTATTATCACGACGTGGGCAAGCTCAAACAGCCCGAATGCTTCACCGAAAACCAGACCGATTACAACGTGCATGACGAGATCACGCCCGAACTCTCGGCCGACATCATCCGTTCGCACACCAAGGACGGGTACGAACTGCTCATGGCCAACCGTCTGCCCAAGGAGATCGCGGACATCGCCCGCGAGCACCACGGCACCCTTCCCATCAAATATTTCTATGACAAGGCCGTCCGCTATTCGGGGGACGCCGACATCAAGGACTTCTCCTATCTCGGACCGCTGCCGCACTCCCGCATTTCCGCCATCATCATGATCTCGGACGCCGCCGAAGCCGCAACGCGCGCCTCGGCCGACCGTTCGCCCGAACGGGTGGAGCGCATCTGCCGCGACGTCATCGAGGAACGCATGGACCTCGGCCAGTTCGAGGAGTGCGACGTCACGATGAAGGAGCTCTCCGTCATCAAGCAGACCCTCGTCGAGGTCCTCTCGGGCGTGCACCATCACCGCGTGCAATATCCCGCCATCCGGTTCAACCGCGACCGTCAGGCAGTTCCCAAGGAGGAAGAGGATGAATCACGTTCTCATTGACTGCGAAGGGATGGAAGAGGGGGCGCGCCGCGCACTCGAAGTTGCACTTTCCGAAGCGGTCGATTCGGACATGCCTCTCCTTCTTGAGCTCTTATTTGTCTCCGAAGAGGAGATCAGGGCGCTCAATGCCCGTACGCGGGGCGTGGACCGCGTCACCGACGTTTTGAGCTTTCCCACTATGGAACTGAAGCCCGGGGAGCCCGTTTCGAGCGAACTGCACGGCGAGTGCGTGGACGGGGACGTCCTCTGCATCGGGAGCGTCGTCATCTGCATGCAGCGCGCCCGTGAACAGGCCGCGGAATACGGCCATTCGGTAGAGCGCGAGACGGGCTATCTCACCGTACACGGATTTTTCCACTGCCTCGGGTATGACCATGAGACGGAGGAAGAGCGGGCCGCAATGCGCGTCCGCGAAGAGGAGGTCATGGCACGGCTCGGCCTCGGGAGGGACGCATGAAGAGCGGAACGGTCGCCGTCATCGGCAAAGCAAATGCGGGGAAATCCACCCTCATCAACGTCCTCGTGGGCGAAAAGGTGGCCATCGTCTCCCCCAAGCCCCAAACCACGCGGGACCGCATCCTCGGCGTTCTGAACGGCGAGGACTTTCAGATTGTCTTTGCGGACACGCCCGGCATCTACCGCCGCAAGAGCGCCCTTTCGGGGCTCATGATGAAGCGCACGGAGGAGACCTCCAAGGACGTCGACGCCATCCTGTTCGTCCATGACGGACATGCGGGCATCAAAGAGGACGATATCGCGCTCATGAAAAAGTACGCCGGGCTCGGCGTGCCCATGCTCATCGCCTACACCAAGATCGACATCATGCCCAAGGAGAACATCCCCGCCGACGTCAAGACCCTCTTTGAGGCGGGAGTGACCGCCGACGTGTACCCCGTGTCCGCGAGGAAGGGCCAGAATCTGAAAAAATTGGTGGCTGCCGTCGCAGGACTTCTGCCCGAAGGCGACGCCCTCTTCCCGGAGGATATCGTCTCCGACCGCAGCGAAAAATTCATGATCGCCGAACTCATGCGCGAGAAGATCCTCTTAAAGTACGAAAAGGAGATCCCGCACGGCGTGGCGATCGTCGTCAATACCTTTGAAAAGCACGAGAACGGGGCCTATCAGATCGACCTTGACATCGTGTGCGAAAAAAAGAACCACAAGGCCATCCTCATCGGAAAGCAGGGGCAGGCGCTCAAGGAGACGGCCTCCTTCGCCCGCAAGGACATGGAAAAGTTCCTCGGCGCCAAAGTCTTTCTGACCGTCTACGTCAAGGTCCGCGAGGATTGGCGGGACAAGGCGGCGCTCATGAAGGAATTCGGCTACTCCGAGCGCGATCTGTAAGGCACAAAGCAGCGATCGGAAATCGTTTTTTTGCATAGCTTGCCCGAAGGTTGCACAAACTGCGGACATGCAAGAGGATAAAAAGGGCCCCAAGGCCGCAAGCGATCTCGCATGGGATCTCTTCCGCGAGACGGGCAATTTCAGCTACTACATGCTGTACAAACGTCTCCGATAAGAAAAAAATGGAATTCAAGACGGACGCGCTGCTCCTGCGGGCGGCGGATTACGGCGAAAACGACAGAATGGTCACCCTTCTCACGGCGGAGCGCGGCAAGCTCGGCGCGGCGATGAAGGGCGTGCGGAGGGCGGGCGCAAAGCTGAAGGCGGCCGCCCAGCCTCTTTGTTTCGCCGAATACGTGCTCGCCGAACGCGCGGGACGGTACACTGTCACGCAGGCCGCCATCCATGAGAGTTTTTCCTCGGTGGGGGAGGACCTCGTCCGCTTCTATGCCGCGTCGGCCGTGCTCGAAGTCTCGGACGCCATCGCCCTCGAGGGCATGGAATGCGGGCCGCTCCTCGTCTCCGCCGTCGAGGCCTTAAAGTGCATCGAGAGCGAAGAGGAGCCCCCCATGTCCGCGATTGACTGCTTTCTTCTGCAAGCGCTCGCCTTCGCGGGGTATCCCGTCTCGGCGGGAGCGTGCCCCGTGTGCGGAAAACGTCCGTCGGGACGCATGCGCTTCGATTTTTCGGCAGGGGCCTTTCTCTGCGGCGGCTGCGGGGAGGGCGTTCCCGCCAGCGAGAGCACCTATCTTGCCGTGCGCGCTCTCATGGGCAAGGAGGAAGCCGTTCCCGGGGACGGCTATGTGCGTGCCATGCGGCTGCTCTCGGCCTATCTCTCGCACGAGACGGAGGTCTCGGTCTCCTCGCTCCGTGCCCTCGACGGGCTCCTCTGACCTTGTTTTTCTCCCCGTTGCCCCCGCGCGAATTCCCTTAAATCCGCCCGATTTTCCGGGAGAAGGGCTGCCGGGAGGGCCGCCCGGAAGGAATTTTTGCAAAATTCATCAAAATGCCGTTCAAAATCGGTTGACAAGCCCCGAGAACTGTGCTAAACTCTGTGTATGCACCTTCGGGGTGTAATTTTTTTGTATGGAGTTTTCACATGGCTGTCAAATCCACGAGACTCAAAGTGACCTTTGAGTGCACCGAGTGCAAGAACAGAAATTACGATAGCTTTAAGAACAAGAGAAACGATCCCGATCGTCTCGAGCTCAAAAAGTATTGTCCCACCTGCAGAAAGCACACCGTCCACAAGGAATCCAAGTAAGCGTATCCGGAGAAAATATCATGGCGAAAAACGAAAAGGCGGTCGAGAAGAAGGGCAAGGATAAGGGAGAGAAGAAGGGATTCTTCGCCTCCGTCGGCGCATTCTTCGGCCGCATCGGCAAACGGCTCAAGGAGACATTTTCGGAACTCAAGAACGTGACGTGGCCTACCATTCCCAAGGCCCTCAAGGCGACGGGCGTGGTCATCGTCATCGTCCTTATCTTCCTCGTCATCGTAACGGCCATCAACCTCGGCCTCACGGAGCTTCTCAAGCTCCTCACTTCCTTGGGAGCAGCATAGGAGCTACCGTATGGCAATCACGAGCATCGATACCGAACCGAGATGGTATATCCTGCACACCTATTCGGGATATGAGCTCCTGGTACGGGAAAGCCTCTTTAGGCTCATCGAGAACAATAATCTCGGGGATCAAATCTTCGACGTCAAGATCCCCATGGAGCAGACCATCGAGGAGAAGGCCAACGGCAAGAAAAAGGTCGTTGAGCGCAAGCTCCTGCCTTGCTATGTGTTCATCAAGATGATCTACTCCAACCAGCTCTGGTATCTCGTCACCAATACGCGCGGCGTCACGGGATTCTGCGGTCCGCAGGGCCGTCCCATTCCCATGAAGGAAGAGGAGATCCGCAAGATGCGGCTCGAGGACTATGTGACGGATGCCGATTTCCATGTCGGCGACCGCGTGGCCATCGACAACGGCCCGCTTGCGGGGTTCCTCGGCGTCATCCGCGAGGTGAACGACGAGACCCAGCGCGCCAAGGTGACCATCACGATGTTCGGCCGCGAGCAGGACGTCGAGGTGGAATATGTCCAGATGACCAAAGTCCAGCCCGACGCGGTGGAGATCCCGCGCGAGGAGGACGATTGAGGGAGCCCCGGCGCCCCGATGGGGGAGCTTCGAGGGGTCCGCAACAGCAGAAGAAACCGCAAGTTTGCGTTTTCGGAGTGGGAGGCGGTAAAAATCCCAGACGCACCGCCATCAAAACCACAGAATAAGGAGTCTTTATTATGGCAAAGAAGGTTACCGCAGTCGTCAAGCTGCAGCTTCCTGCCGGAAAGGCCACGCCCGGTCCGCCCGTCGGTTCCACCCTCGGCCCCCACGGCGTGAACATCCCCGGCTTCACCAAGGAGTTCAATGCGAGAACGGCCTCGCAGGAGGGTCTCATCATCCCCGTCGTCATGACGATCTATGCAGACCGTTCCTTCACGTTCGTCCTCAAGACGCCGCCCGCACCCGTCCTCATCAAAAAGGCGCTCGGGCTCGAGACCGCCTCCGCGACCCCCAACAAGGTCAAAGTGGGCAAGCTCACCAAGGCGCAGGTCGAAGAGATCGCAAAGACCAAGATGCCCGACCTCAACTGCTCCACGCTCGAGAGCGCGATGAGCATGATCAAGGGCACCGCCCGTTCCATGGGCATCACCGTCGAGGAATAAGGAGGCGCAGAGATGAAATACGGAAAGAAGTATGCAGAGAGCCTCAAATCCTATGACAAGTCCAAGGCATACGACGCGACGGAGGCCATGGGTCTCGTCGTGAACAACGCCAAGGCCAAGTTCGACGAGACGGTGGAGCTCCACGTCCGTCTCGGCATCGATCCCCGTCAGGCAGACCAGCAGGTCCGCGGCGTTCTGGTCCTTCCCAACGGCACCGGTAAGACCAAGACCGTGCTCGTCGTCGCCAAGGGCGAACGCGCAGACGCGGCGCAGGCTGCGGGCGCGGATTTCGTCGGCGCCGAAGAGATGATCCAGAAGATCCAGACCGAGAACTGGTTCGGATTCGACGTCATGATCACCACGCCCGACATGATGGGCGTCGTCGGCCGTATCGGCCGTCTGCTCGGCCCCAAGGGCCTCATGCCCAACCCCAAGTCGGG
>CANQUL010000050.1 GCA_947627015.1 uncultured Clostridia bacterium
CGTCAGCTTCGGCAAGGTCCGCAATAATGACTTTTTCGGCGGAAATCTCAAGGGGATCCTCTCAAAACTCGATTATCTCGCCTCGCTGCATGTGACCGTACTCTATCTCAATCCCATCTTCGAGGCATATTCCAACCATCGCTACGATACGGGCGACTACATGAAGATCGACGGGCTTCTCGGCACGACCGAAGAGTTCGAGGAACTCGCAAGAGAGGCAAAGAAACGGGGGATCCGCATCTTACTTGACGGCGTATTCAACCACACGGGCGACGACAGCCGCTACTTCAATAAGTACGGCCGCTATCGGAGCGTCGGCGCCTACCAGTCCAAGGAATCGCCCTACGCCGCATGGTATACGTTCCATCCCTTTCCCGATTCCTATGACAGTTGGTGGGGAATCGAGACGCTTCCGGCCGTCAACGAGGAGGAAGAGAGCTATCGGGACTTCATCTGCGGAAAGGACGGCGTCATAAGGACGTGGCTGCGGCGCGGGGCGGACGGATTCCGTCTCGATGTCGCCGACGAGCTGCCCGACCGCTTCCTCAAAGAGATCCGCACGGCGGTCAAGTCGGAGAAAACGGACGGCATGGTCCTCGGCGAAGTATGGGAGGACGCTTCGAACAAGATCTCCTACGGGGTTCGCAGGACCTATTTGCAAGGCGACGAGCTCGACTCCGTCATGGATTATCCGCTCAAAAACGCGATCATTTGCTACCTGAAAACGGGAAATCCCGAACAACTCCGCGAGACGCTTGCCATGCTCCTCGACAACTATCCGAAGGAGAGCGTGGACTGCCTCATGAACAGCCTCTCGACGCACGATACGCCACGCATTCTGACCGTCCTCGGCGGAAAAGAATGTGCGACCAAGGACGAGATGGCCGAAACGGTCCTGTCGGAACAGGAAAGATCGGCCGCAAAGGAAAAGCTCAAGATCGCCGCGCTCCTCCAGTTCACGCTTCCCGGCGTCCCGTGCATTTTCTACGGAGACGAAGCGGGCGTCGAAGGATATATGGATCCGTTCTGCCGCGCGTGTTTCCCTTGGGACAAGATCGACAAATCGCTCCTCGGGTATTTCCATAAGCTCGGAGCCATCCGGACGGGCGAATATTCGGAATTGTTCGCACGCGGCGAATACCGCGAGATCTTTGCGGACGGAGCCTGTCTTGTCTATGAGCGGAGGATCGGGGAACGATATGCCGTCGTCTGGGTCAATCATTCGGCATCGGTCTACACGATCGGGCTTAAAGAACCGCAGCGCGAACTCTTGACGGGAGACATGATTTTTCCCGAGACACACAAGACGATCCAAGCACATTCGTATGGGATCCTCGTCCCGATCCGATAAACTATGTCAGACATAATAGCTATGTCTGGCATACTATTATATTGGAGAAATCCCGATGCGAGAATCAAATCTTCGGTCGTAAGATCTGCGTGATTTTCCGAGAATAAACCCAAGAGATTGCAGTCGGAAAAATTACCGCATCGGAGAAAATCAAAAAAATCTCCGAAACCGTGCGATTTTCAAATTACAGAAAAAACAGCATAAGTCGTAAAAAAATGCCGAAACTACCCTTAACTATTCGCAAAAGCTGTGTTTTGCGAATAGTTAAGGGTGTTTTGCTTTCCCTTTTTTTTCGATTCCGCGTGGGGATCCGCGAGAAACCCTTCGAAAAAAATCCCCTTTAACTCTTCGTAAAATTGACATTTGCACCATTGCGTGCTATAATAATTCCGATATGAAAAAATCCGGTGATTACTATCAGGAGCGAAATCTCCGCAATCTCGATAAAATTTACGAGCTGCTTGACGAGCTGCCCTATTTCTGCGAGGATTTTTTCCGCAGTGTGGAGCAACGTACTTCCACGCTCACCCGTCTCAACTACTGCTATGACCTCCGCATCTTTTTTGATTTTCTGCTCAAAAAGAAATTCCGTGCGCTCTCCGATGTACGGGAGATCACGCTTGAGCATCTCGAACAGGTGACGGATACCGACATCGAGATCTTCCTCTCCTATCTCTCGCATTACAGCTATCAGGGAAAAGAACTTTCCTGCGACGAACGAGCCAAAGCGCGCAAGCTCTCCACGATCCGTTCCCTCTTTAAGTATTTCTTCAATAAGGGCCTCATCAAGGTCAACAATCCCTCCAAGGTCTCCACCCCCAAGCTCCACGAGAAAGAGATCATCCGTCTCGAAAAGAACGAGGTCTCCGAACTGCTCGACACGGCCGAACTCGGCAAAGGCCTCTCCCGGCATATGGAGGGATATCACGCCCGCACAAAGATCCGCGATCTCGCCATTTTGTCTCTTTTCCTCGGAACGGGGATCCGTATTTCCGAACTCGTCGGTCTGAACGAGGAGAGCCTCGACTTTTCGACCAACTCTTTCCTCGTTACGCGAAAAGGCGGCAACAAGGCCATCCTCTATTTTTCGGAGGAAGTCGCCGACGCGCTCATCGCATACATCGAAGAGAAGAAAGGCGACCCTCGTGTCCCCTCTTCGGACAAGGAGCCCGCCCTCTTTCTCTCTCTGCAATATAAGCGGATCACCGTCCGTGCGGTCGAAAACCTCGTCAAGAAGTATGCGTCCATCGTCACGCCCCTGAAGCACATCACGCCGCACAAACTGCGCTCTACCTACGGGACCGCACTATACCGCGAAACGGGAGACATCTATATCGTTGCCGACGTCCTCGGCCACCGCGACGTCAACACCACGCGCAAGCACTATGCCGCCATCACGGAGGACAATCGCAAGTCGGTCGCGGAACGGGTCCGGCTACATCGGGAGGACGAATGATGCCCGAAGAATTGATCTATGTCATTCAGCCCATCTTTGCGGACCAACCGGTGGAAGAGCGTGAACTGCACGCCGAGATCCTCTCTCTCATCGAGAGCGCCGGTGCCGCCTATGCGGGCACCATCCGCCAGACCATCCGTGAGATCAACCCCGCCACGGTCATCGGCGAGGGAAAACTTACGGAACTCAAGGAGCTTCTCGAAGGTCTCGATGTGACCGTTCTCTTCAACGGGGAACTCTCCCCTTCCCAGACGCTCAACATTTCCAAGGCCCTCGGCGACAGAAAGGTGATCGACCGCACGACGCTCATTCTCGACATCTTTGCCCACAGTACAAGTATCTCTATCCCCGTCTCAAGGGAAAGGGAGGAGCCCTGTCCCGTCTCGGCGGCGGGATCGGAACGCGCGGCCCCGGCGAGAGCAAGCTCGAAACCGACCGCCGGCATATCCGTGCCCGGATCCATGCGCTCGAGGAAAAACTCAAGGAGACCGAACAGCGGCGGGCGCTTTTGTCCCGTCGGAGGAAGAAGGATCGCGTCAAGACAATCGCCCTCGTCGGCTATACGAACACGGGTAAATCGACGCTTCTGAACGCCGTGACGGGTGCAGACGTCTTTGTGAAGAACGCCCTCTTCGCAACACTCGATCCGACGTCGCGCGCCTTCGAGATCGAGGGCGTCCCCTTTCTCATGGTCGATACCGTGGGATTTCTGCGGTCCCTTCCCACGAGCCTCATCGAAGCGTTCAAATCGACGCTCGAGAGCGCGCTTACCTCCGACCTTGCGCTCATCGTATGCGATGCCTCGGGTGACTACGAGATGCAGCTTGAGACCACACTCTCGACCCTGAACGAGCTGGGATTTTCGTCTCCCTATCTCGTCGTCATGAATAAGTGCGACCTTGCCCCGGACGTGCGGCTTCCAAGGGATGCGGTGGCGATCTCCGCCGCAACGGGTGCGGGGCTCGATACGCTCAAAGCGCGTATTCTCGACGCACTGAAGGACGAGTTTGTCCGGGCGACGCTCATGATCCCCTATGCCCGCATGGCTGCCTATTCCGCCCTGCGCCCCTATCTGACCGAGACCTCCGTGACGTACGCCGACGACGGCGCAGTCATCGAGGCTATCATCCCGACCGTCTATGCGGACCGATTTGCACAATTCCGAAAGAAGGATCAAAATGCTTAAGAGTGCATTCAAAAGTTTTGTCGGAAATCTTGTCTGTTTCTTCATTCCGATGGGGATCTTTTACCTCATCCTTTTACTTACGCTCTTTTGGGCGTTCGCGTCGCTTTCTGCCGGGCTGAATACCATGCTCTCCGCGCTTTCCGAGCTCTTTATGACCACGGCGCAGGCCTCCACCGTCTCGCTCAAGGAGTTTTTGGCCTATTCCATCGAGCGAATCGATTGGAACGGCGGCATGATCTCCGTATTCGCGCAAGTCGCAAAGAGCGGATGGCTCCGTGAGACAGTCGAGGGCTTCTTTGCGACGCTCAACGTCTCGACGGTGGGATTCGAAGCGGAGTTCGTACGGATCATCTCCGAATTCTCTGCGGGGATCGGGACGACGGTCGCGCTCTCCGGAACGTTCTGTGCGCTCGGGATCTATTTGGCGAACATGGCGACTCGCTTTGCCGTCCGCAGATCGGCCGCACCCCGCGATTTCAGAAAGTTTCTCATCTCCCATACGCTCGTCCCTCTTGCGGAAGCGATCATCACCATCCCCGCGGTCGCGGCGCTTGCCCTGATCGGCGCGTACGGACTGCTCGTTCTCGCTGCGCTTGTCTTTCTCTCCGCAGGCATCGCCTTACTTTCGTCGTGGCTGATCCACCGAAGCGGCAATGTCCGGCTCAAAGATGTACTGACGGGGAAAAACATCCTCCGTCACCTTGCGGTCGTCGGCCTCATGATGCTGTTCGATTTAGTTGTCGCCGCTCTTCTGTACCTCATCGATCCCGTTCTCTGCCTTCTCCTCATGGTCCCCGTTCTGCTCTATTCCGCCAATATCGTGGACGTGAATACCGATCGATTTGTCTGCGGCCTTGTTGAAGAGCGCAAAAAAAGCCGACTTGTTCAGTCGGCCTGATCGGGATCGCGGATGATCTTATCGATCTTGATGGTGGCATAGTCCCGGATGTCGAGACATTTGCCGCAATTGGTACACGGTTTGGACGGATCGAGGTCGCACACCTCGCATTCCATACAGCCGTCACATTCCTTTCCGTCGTACAGGACACATTCCTTTCCGAGCTGCATCTTTTTCACCTCTTTTTTCCATTATAGCGAATGGCTGCGAAAAAATCAACTCATTCGGACAAAGATTTTTGAAAAAACATAGAACAAATGTTTGCAATATTTTTTTGTTTGTGTTATACTGAAATAGGAGGTGGAACATGCTCAATAAAAATAAACTCATGGAAGCGCTCGAATATATCCGTTCGTATATGGACGACAATGGGTTCCCCCCTACCGTACGCGACATGTGCAAAGACCTCGGGATCAAGTCGACTGCAACAGCCTATGATTATATCAACCGTCTGAAGGAGATGGGCTATCTCGAAAAGGCGGACAAGAAGAAGCGTGCCGTTGCGGTCAAGAGTGATGCGCTGCGTGTTCCCCTCGTCGGCGTGGTCACTGCCGGCCAACCCATTCTCGCGGCGGAAAATTTTGAGGGATACTATGCGCTTCCCGCCGAACTCTTCCGGGGCGACGACCTCTTTTTGCTCCGTGTATCGGGGGAAAGCATGATCGAAGCCGGGATCTTCGACGGGGACAAGATCGTCGTGCGCAAGCAGCAGACGGCAGATGACGGCGATATCGTGGTCGCACTCTTCGACCCCGACGGAACGGAGCAGGGTGCAACGGTCAAGCGTTTCTTCCATCGGGACGGAAAGATCATTCTTCATCCCGAAAACGAGACCATGAGCGATTTCGTGCTCGATTCATCGTCCGATGCCATGATCATCGGCAAAGTAGTCGGCCTCCTCCGCACGCTGTAAGCCATTTGAAACGAAACATCTTTGCATGAGAAAAAAGAAACCGAGAGCAGAATCTCTCGGTTTCTTTGATATCTTAAACGCAACGATTCCCGGTAAACGGTTGTAAAAATTTCTTTTCGTTTTCTCCGATCTTCTGCGAAAAATCGCAGTAAAATGTTGCGTCCGTCGGAATTTTAAGTCCGTGCTTTGTGACGAAAACGTCGTCTCTCGGCTTGACATTTTTTTCGAAGGTCGAACCGCGGTTCATGCGCAGTTTCAGGTCGTCGCCGCCGTTTGCCTCCGGATAGAAGTAATAACCGACCTTGGCGTCAAATCGATACATGTACGCAAGTACTTGCAGATAATCCCGGTTCCCGATGTTTTCAATCGGCTTATATTTGGCGTCGGCAACGCAACGATCCGCACTGTTCCTGCTGAGAAAATCCGGATATATCAAACCAATATTTCCACCAAACAAACGCTGGGCGCCTTCTCCCCGCTTGTTCATAGGATGATAAAAATACGCATGCTCCTTTCCGCAGAGCAAGGATGCGATATATTCCTCCCAAAGCCAGGCCCCGTCGAACAAAATCCCGTATATCTGCCGTGTCCCGAATCCGATTTGATGTTTTTGTTGCCGAAGGATCAAAAGGCACAGCCTCTGAAGGGCGAGATACTCCTTGAAATACGCATGGCGAACGGGATTCTTTTGATTCTCCTCTATGATTTTCTTCCTATTGCAGAGCGCATAATTCGGCGTTGCATTTACAACGAGCTTTACTTCGTCCCGTACCCTGAGCAATATCTTATTTCCATAGGGCTTTCCTTTTATGAACTCTATGGTATGGCGAACCAATTCCGTCAAGCTGTTGTCATAAGAAAATTCTCTGCAATGGTATGCGACATTCCCGACGAAAGGCGTATTTTGTTTGATATGCTTTGCTACATTGATCGCGCCTTTGACATTCTCATCGTTATAGAAGATCCGGATGTAACTTTTGAACAGCCCTTTTCGCATGGCTTGCCGCAGATATAGCGGGAACAGAAACAACAAAAAACAGAAGAGCCGGTTGTCCCCGTCGGCATCGGTTTCAAGATCTACGACATTGGGAAGCCCGATCACCTTTTCAAGAAGGTATTGCAAAAAATAATCTTCACCGCCCCGACTAAACCGCGATTCGATGACAAGCCGTTCGTCACCGTATCCGATAAATCCCATCACATTGCAGGAACGAAAGCTATCGTTCACGCTTTGCAGGATCATCTGCTCTCCACTGAGATCTTCCGTATCGGCAAGGAACTCGGGGAGCACAAAGATCCCCTCGTGTTCAAGCTGCCCCAGCGTTTTATCGGCAATCCGGCGGACGAGATTTGTAATATCGGAAAACCGTTCCTTCCCGATTTGCGCGTTATCCTTAATCCTGAGCAACTTCATCCGAATCATCCTCAGACGGGTTCCGATACCCATATGCTCTCGCAAATCTGCTCATGATCTCCTCTTCATCGTACATTCCGCGAACATATTCCCGAAGGAGCGGCTGAAGATGATCCGACCAGAGCTGATCAAAGGTCAGTGTTTTCAGTTTCAGGAAATAAGCTGCCCCGATCTGATAATCCTCGTTCAGATCCTCGACTTTGACGATCTCCCTATTCAGCGCCGTCATACGTCGGATCGCCTCCGCCCTCAAATTCTCATCCTCGATCGCGGCAAGCATTTCCAATCGGTCCTCTGCTTTGATCTCCACAAAGCGGAAGCGCCTGCGCATGGCGAAATCAAAGGTATCTACTGAGCGGTCGATGTCATTCATCGTTCCGACGATGTAGACATTCTCCGGAATATAAAATTTTTCGTTCGGATCTGTCTGCAAATTTGCATACTGCGTCGAAACCTCACCCGCGCGGCCTCTGTATCCCGGATCGATGGAGAAAAAGAGTTCGCCGAAAATCTTTGAGATCTCTCCCCGATTGATTTCGTCGATGATAAAGATGTAATTTTTGAGTTCGGTTGGCTGTACGATTATCGCCGACGCATTGTTTTTACGCTTGAGAATCTCCTTATAAATCGCAAAATCATAGGAGTATGCCTGCGTGGCAAACGTCTTACCGAAGAACGCTGTGATGTCTCTTATCCTGTCAAATGTTTGACCGGAGACAAGCATTTGAACGATCTCATCGAGATTCAACGTCAGTTTGTTGACGGAGGCGTTGCCCGGGATAGAGATATCGATGTGGTGATCGTCTGCGCCCGTTATAGTAAATGCGTTCCCGTTTATGGTCTTGAATGTATCCTTTCCGAACTCTGTATCGGACAGAAAAGCCGTCACGGCTTCCTGAGCCGACAGCTCTTTTTCGATGGTTTCCGTGGTTTTTTGCGAATCTTCATAATTCTTGCGCGCGCGGGCCACAAACCGCTTGAATATCCCATCCCGGAGTTCAAACCCGATCGTGCCGTCCTCGTTCATTCGCGGCCGAAGGCCTTCAACGAAGTCGGAATAATCATAGCTTGGATGAAATTGCACAAATTCCACTTGCTGTTTCTGTTCATCGGTGAGTTGCGCATAATCATCATAATAGCCGTTGCTGACGATGTCGGCGGCGATCTCCCTCGCCAAATACGATTTCCCGGTGCCCGGTGCGCCCCTGAAAATCAAATTTTTCGACTCGATCAGCATGGCGGAATACGGATTCCGGTAGCCACCGGTTTGTTGAACAAGTTCTTCCCGAACGGCAGCATTTTCGGCTGCGGTTTCCTCTTCTTCCTTTTCGTCTATTTCACGGTAGACGAGGATAAATTTATCACCGGGGTCGCCGAAACGCTTCAAGCACTCCTGCACGAAATAAATTGTCGAAAAAATATTCCAGCAGTAAATGACAAATTGTCTGCCGTTATCGTAACCGTAAGTCAAACGCTCCAATGTTTTACGGTGCTTTTGGAATTCCCCGTTGCTCGGATAGATGCCGCAAATCATTTCGCTGCTTTGATTATATTTGCAGATCGGGAACGCCTCCTTCTCTTCGACCGAAAGAGCGGCAAGCTGTTTTTCAAAAACTTGGCAAGCGACACGCGGCAATGTCCGATTGGAGATCCGCTGCTCCCCCTTGATATATGAACGCCTTATGATCGTTCCGTCTGCTTTCATGAAATATGTGTCCAACGGCTTATAGTGATCGCCAAGGCTCAAATTATCCATGGTAAACCGTTCATCCGTAGATTCTACACGGTCTGCCATTATACAGAGCTCGAATTTCACCTGCAACTTGGTTTCGATACGGAAGCCCTGTCTTTCCAAAAAGTTTTTCGCTTCGACTGCATTGTAATTGCCCGTGGAAATTTCGCTCCCATAGGCAAGATGTGCAGCCACGGCAATCACATACTTCGGAGCATATCTTTTTCCATCTTCGGCTACAAGATCATATTTGTCGCTACGATGGATTGACTGCATTCCATTCTCGTCAATGTACTTCATCGCATCAAGAATATTCTGCTTTGTGATTTTCGGAATGGCCATAGTATTTCTCCTCGGAATGACGTCTTTCCCATATTATATCACATTTTCGGCAACTGTCGAAGGGCATTCATGCCATTTCGACAAAATTTTCCCAAGTTTCCCGCTTGTTGATGGATCAGCCCCAAAAACGTTTACAGATCCACGTTTTCAAACTTTTTCATCGAAAGCCGCGCGGCAAACACGGTCATGATGACGTACAGGAAAAGCCCCGCAG
>CANQUL010000051.1 GCA_947627015.1 uncultured Clostridia bacterium
CCACACGGTGCGCGGAGAGACGACGGCCGCCGAGGGACTCTCCTTCTCGGTGGACGAAGGCGAATTCGTGGCCGTGATCGGCCCCTCGGGATGCGGAAAGACGACGCTCCTCTCCCTTGCGGCGGGACTTCTGACGCCCTCAAGCGGAACGGTGACGCGGCAGGGAAGCTGCGGCTATATGCTCCAGCGTGACGAGCTCTTTCCGTGGCGGACCATCGAAAAGAATCTCTTCCTTCCCCTCGAGGTAAAGCGGGAAAAGGGCACAGCGGCCCGGGAACGGGTCAAAGAACTCGCCGAAAAGTACGGGCTCGGAGATTTTTTGGGGAGCTATCCCAAGGAACTCTCGGGCGGGATGCGGCAGCGCGCCGCGCTCATCCGCACGCTCGCGGCCGAACCCGATATCCTGCTCCTCGACGAGCCATTCTCCGCGCTCGACTATCAGACGCGGCTCAACGTGACGGAGGACGTTGCGGGCATCATCCGGAGAGAGAAAAAGACCGCCCTGCTCATCACGCATGACATCTCGGAGGCCATTTCCCTTGCGGACCGCGTGCTCGTCCTCTCGCAGAGGCCGGCCCGCGTGACCCATACGCACACACTTGATTTCCAAGAAGCCAACCCGCTCAAACGGCGGGAACTTGCGGGATTTTCCGCTTGGTTCGAAGTACTTTGGAGGGAATTGAACGGATGAAACACTTGAAATCCTGCTCGGAAGAACATTTACGCTTTCTCCGGCGACGCAGACGGCATCTCGTGCTTGTCTGGCTGTTCCGGATCGGGATCCTCGCACTTCTCTTCGGACTGTGGGAACTTGCGGCGTCCCTCGGATGGGTGGACCCCTTTCTCACGAGTTCGCCCTCCCGTATCGCACGCACCATTGCGGGACTCTATGCGGACGGCTCCCTTTTCTACCATATCGGCACGACACTCTGGGAGACGCTTGCGGGATTTGCGATCGCGGTCGTACTCGGGTTCGGCATCGCGCTCGCGCTCTGGTGGAGCGACACGCTCCGCGAGGTGCTCGAGCCCTATATCGTCGTCTTAAACGCCCTGCCCAAGATCGCTCTCGGTCCCATGATCATCATCTGGTTCGGGACGGGAAGCGCTTCGATCCTGTTTATGACCGTTTTGGTCGGCATCATCGTCGCCATTCTGCACATGCTGACCGCCTTCATCTCAACGGATAAAAATAAACTGCTGCTCCTCCGGTCGATGGGCGCGGGCAAGCTGCAGATCCTCTTCAAACTGGTGATCCCTTCCTCCATGCCCTCGCTGATCTCCATGCTCAAGGTGGCGGTCGGGATGGCATGGATCGGGTCCATCATGGGAGAGTACATCGTTTCCAAGGCGGGACTCGGATATCTCATCGTGTACGGCGGGCAGGTCTTTAAGCTCGATCTCGTGATGAGCGCGACCCTCATCCTGTGCATACTTGCCGCGGGGATGTATTTTCTCGTGGTACTTCTGGAAAAACTTCTCATCAAGAATACAGACTGCTGACAGAGCGATCCCCGCCTTCCCGAGAACGGGATAAAGGCAGGAAACGATCGCCTCAAGCCCCATCCGGGAGACCGAAAACGCCGCAAGGAGCAGAAATGCCTTTGCGGCGTACTTCTTTTTTCCGTGCAGGCCGTCGCAGGCCGTGAGCAGCGGATAGAGCGACGAGGCGAGCGAAGTCAGAATAGCCGCTCCGACCGCAAACGAAAAGACCGTCTTCCCCCGCATGACATAGAGGAACGGCATGGGAGACGTCAGTGCGCTTGCCCCCTCCCGGTAGATCGCGCCGAGGAGCGTAAACGCAGCCGCTGCGATCAGCGCGGCCGACGCCGCAGCGCAGAGAACGGGCCGCTTCGCATCCCGTCCGACATCCATGAGGACGGGCGCCGACAGTACGGCATTGAGCCCCGCATAGACGATCCCTCCGCCCAATCCGTTTCCCGCAAAGTACGGATACGAGAGCGCGGGCGTTCCGCCGTGGCGGAATACAAAGAAGAGCAGGAGCGGAACGAGGACGAGGTTGACGCAGGAGATCCCCTTGGTCCCGCGCGACAAGATCCCCGCGGAGAGGACAAGCCCGCCCACGGAGAGAAGCGGCGCACAGGAAGGCAGGAGCGCGTCAAGGCCGGCGAGCATCCCCGTACAGGGGACAAAGGAGATCGCCGTAAAGATCCCCTCAAAGAGATGCGCCGCCCTCCCGAAGAGCGCGGAAAGCGCACCCCGGTAGCCGTGATACCGCTTCCCGAGCGCGAGAAAATATGCGGTGAGCACAAAAAAGACGAGCATGGAGACGGAGAGCGCCGCAAGAAACCGCTCCGAACGGAAGAAACGAACGAGCTCCGCTCCCGAAATAAATCCCGCACCGATCACCGACCCCACGATCACCGCAACGGCCCGAATATCCTTCATATCTTTCTTTGTATGCGGATCCGGGCGGAATTTATGAAAAAAATTCGAAAAAAACCGAAATTATGTCAAACATAGTACTTTCCACCCGTTGACAAATGACACAAAATGTAGTATAATGGGGATAAATAGGAGGAAAATATGGACGACGATACCCTCCCCGTCGATGATCCCGAAGAAAAAGAAGAGAAAGGTATCTCTTCGGACCTCATCCGCGGGCATATCAATACGATCATCCTGCGCGCGCTCTACGACGGCGATAAGTACGGCTATGCCATCATCGCCGAGATCGAGCGGAAGAGCCACGGGCAATATACGCTCAAACAGCCCTCCCTCTACAGCGCGCTCAAACGTCTTGAAAAGGACGGCTACGTCACATCCTATTGGGGCGGCTCCGTGAGCGGCGGAAGGCGCAAGTACTTCTCGCTCACCGAAGAGGGAAAGGAGATCTCCGAAACCAATCAGGCGGAATGGGAATACTCCCGTACCGTCATCGATTCCCTCATCTCGGACAAGGAGTTCGACTTCAATAATCCCGCCCCCACCGCCGTGGACATGCGCATGCTCCGCAACTCCACTTCGCGCGTGCCGAGCCGCGAGGGCGAGGACGACGAACTCGACTATGAGCCTTCCCTCGACGACAGTGCCGAGCGCGAACGTCTGACGGCCGAATACGAGGAACGTTCCGAAGAGATCGAACGCGGCCGCAGTGCCCTCGACGAGGAACGTGCCCGGTTCGAGGAAGAGATGCGTGCCCGGAATACGGCATACAAGGCGGAATGCGAATGGCGCGAACGCGAACTTGCAGAGCGCGAAAAGAAACTCGAGGAACGCCGCAAGGAGTTTGAATCGCTCCGTGCGGAATCCGAGCAGTCCGCAGAGCGGCAGAACGCCCTCGACGTCGCGGAATCCGCCGCGCAGAAGGCCGAATTCGAGGAGCGCATGCGTCTCTTCGAGCAAGAAGAGGCCGCGCGCAGACAGGCTCTCGAGGAAGAGGAAACTTCCCGCCGTCTTGCCATGGATGCCGAAGAGGCGGCCCGCAGACAGGCTCTCGAAGAGGAAGCCGTTTCCCGCATGCAGAGCATCGAGACGGAAGAGGCAAAGCGCAGGCAGGCCCTCGATACCGAAGAGATCGAACGCAAACAGGCGCTCGACGCCGAAGAGATCGAACGCAGACAAGCCCTCGAACGGGACGAAATGCTTCGGAAACAGGCCCTTGAGACGGAACTTGCACAGCTCCGGCGTGACTTCGAAACCGAAGAAGCCGAACGGCGTGCGGCCCTTGAGGACGAAGAAATTTCCAGACGGCAGATCCTCGAGGACGAGGAAACAGCCCGCCGTGAGGCCTTGGAACGCGAAGAGACCGAGCGCAGACAAGCGCTCGACGAAGAGGAGACCGAGCGCAGACAAGCGCTCGACGAAGAGGAGACCGAGCGTAGGCAGGCCCTCGACGAAGAGGAAGCCGAACGTCGCATAACCCTCGAACAAGAGCTTTCCTCCCCTCTCTCCGAGCCCGATGAGGAAGAGACAGAGGAAGCCGAGGCGCTCGAAGAATATTCCGAAGAGCCCGCCGGCGAGACTGCCGCGGCCGAGGAGATCCCCGAAGAGGAAATCTCCGAAGAGGAAGGGTCGGAGAGCGACGAAACCGAAGAGAACGAACTTTCCGAACGCATCGCAGCCCTTGAGGCGGAAGAGGCGGAACGCCGCCGGATGCTTGAAGAGGAAGAAGCCGAACGGCGTGCGGCCCTCGACGCAGAGGAAACGGCACGCAGACAGGCCCTCGACGAAGAAGAGGCTGCCCGCAAGCAGGCGCTCGAAGAGGAGACAACGGCACTTCGCGAAGAGTTCGAATCCGAACTCGCCCGCCGCCGCGATCTCGAAGCACAGACGGAAGAACAGCTTCGTTCCCGCGAACAGGCTCTTGTTCAAAAAGAGAATTATTATTTGCAGGAACAGGCTCGTTTGGGTGAGATGGTACGCCAGCGCGACGAGATCATCGAATCGGAACGCCGCACCCACAGAGAGGAACTCGAGCAGATCGAACAGCGGGTCATCGAAGAGCAGCGCGCGCTCTACAGCGAACGCGAGAAGGAACTTCTCCACCGCAACTACCGCGAACTGATCAACACCCCTCCCGCTCCGGCAAGCGAACCCTCCGATTATACCTATTACCGTCAGCCCGTCGCGGAAGCTCCTGCCGAGGAGACGGAACCGCAGGAAGACTACCGCACCGTCGTACGCGGCATCTATGCGTCGGCTTCGCCCGAACCCCGGCCCGAATCGTACGAACGTGCGCGCTCGCTCGACGGCATGGACTTTGACGACATCCGGTCGCAAGCCGCTCAGGACGGCATCCGCATCATGACGGCGGGCGGGAATCGCACCCCCCGTGAGGAGAGCGAGTCCATGAGCATCGTCCACAAGGGGAAGGCGCTCTTCCTCTCGGCGCTCGTCGTGTTTTGCCTGTGCGTCATCGAAGGCGCTGTGGTCTGGGGACTGCGTGAACAGTATGCGTTCCCCGCCGTCTACCCCTATCTCATCTGGGGCACAGGTCTCATCCTGCTCCTTGTCACCGGGCTCGCCTATGCCAACCGTTTCGGCGAACGTGCCATCCGCCGCGACAACAGCATGATATGGATCAACGCAGTCGTCATATACACGCTCGTCGCGATCGTCACGCTCATTGTGGCGCTCGGCATCAACATCAACTTCTTCACGGATCCCAAGATGCTTGCGACCTGTGTCATCGTCCCCATCGTGTTCTTCTTCGGGATCGTGGTATTCGGCGTCTGCTACTATTTCCTGACCCGTCCCAAGAAGCAATAAACGGATAACAAAAATGCCTTGTGAAATGCAAGGCATTTTTTAAGCTCTTTTTCAGCTCTTATAGATGCGGATCCACTCCGGGAGCCGTGCGACGAACTCGTTGTTGGTCCGCGTCCGCTTCATCATATCGAGGAGTCCGGGAATATTCTCCACAAGCCCCCTCTCCCGCATCTTGTAGACCGCATCGAGGGAATCCCGGTCGAGAAGCAATTCCTCTTTGCGGGTCCCCGACCGCTTGATGTCGATCGCGGGGAAGATGCGCCGGTCGGCAAGTTCACGGGAAAGGAAGATATCGCAATTGCCCGTCCCCTTGAATTCTTCGTAAATGATCTCATCCATGCGGCTGCCTGTATCCACAAGCACCGTCGCGAGGATGGTGAGACTGCCCGCCTCCACGGTATTGCGCGCCGCGCCGAAAAAGCGCTTGGGCTCGGCAAGTGCGCCCGCATCGAGACCGCCCGAGAGCGTCTTCCCCGAGCTCACCATGACATTGTTGTATGCCCGTGTGAGCTTGGTCAGCGAGTCGAGAAGGATCACGACGTCCCGTCCCTGTTCGATCATGCGCTTGGCGTGTTCGATGGTGAGTTCGGCCGCACGGATATGATGCTCCATGCCCTCGTCAAAAGTGGAATAGATGACCTCTGCGCCCGATACATTCGTGCGGATGTCCGTGACTTCCTCGGGACGCTCGTCGATGAGCAAGACGATCAGATTGATTCCGCGATGGGAGTTGGAAACAGAGCGTGCGATCGACTTGAGGAGCGTCGTCTTTCCCGCCTTGGGCGGCGCGATGATGAGCGCGCGCTGCCCTTTTCCGATGGGCGTGAAGAGGTCGAGAACGCGGAGGGACATATCATCGCTCCGTTCGGAGAGCTCGATCTTCTCCGAGGCATACTGCGCGGTCAAAGAATCGAAGAACGGGCGCCGTTCATAGGAACCGACGGGCAGACCGTTCACGCTCAAGACCTCGTCGAGAGCGGGCGAATCGTTCTTCACGCGCGGTTTTGCCGTACAGACGACGAGATCTCCCGCTCGTAGGCGCAGCGCATGAATGGCCTGCGACGAGAGGTAGACATCGCCGTTGGCGGAGGGCTGGCAATTTTTGGCACGCAGAAATCCATAGCCGGACGGACTGATCTCGAGGATGCCCGTCAAAGTGTCGCGCCGATAGTCGCTCTCCATCTCGGGGGCCGCATCGGGTGAAGCTACGACCAGAATGCCCTGCTCCCGCTCGGCGGCTTCGAATTTCTTTTTGAAATTCTCAAGCTCCGCCTCGATCTCCGGGGAGAGATAGTTGTATTTTGCGGGTGCGCCGCGTTTGGATTTGGTGACGGGTTCGGCCGTCCCGGCAAGGAGCGAAGCGATTGACGCGATCAACTCCTCTTTATGGCAGGACGACGCACGCTCTACGCCGTATTTCCGTCCGACAATACGCAGCGTCGGGATCGGCAGCGAGCTCAGGTAGGCAATAGCTTCTTGCTTTACGGTTTCTCTCGCGGTCATATCTTTTTACGCTCCATGATAAGGATCTCGGTCTCATAAGGCCCCGTCCGCTTGACCGGACGATATTCTGCACCCGCAAAGGTGACGTTCCCCTCCCGGAAGGGCGGGAAATCGGAGAGCGGAGCGATGTCGATGTTGAGGTCGGGCGTCTTGAAGTGCATGGGAATGGCCACCGCGGGACGGATGCGGCGGATATACTCCATCGCCCCGGTCCCGTCGATCGTATAATTCCCGCCCACCGGAACGAACAGGACGTCGATGTTCCCGAGACGGGAAAGCAGTTCCTCTCTGCACGGCTCTCCGATGTCGCCGAGATGGCAGACGGTGAGGCCGTCGAGTTCGACCGTAAAGACCAGATTGCTTCCGCGCTTTCTGCCCCCGAACGCGTCGTGAAAGCTTGGATAGGCGCAGATCCGGGCGTCCGAGACGCAGAATTCCCCCGCCGAACGAATGATGACGGGATCGCCGGAAAGAGCGGCCGTGTTCGAATGGTCATAGTGGCCGTGACTCAAAAGCGCGACATCGGCCGAAACGCGCGGCATGGAATAGCCGATCTCCCCATAGGGGTCGGTCACAATGCGAAGCCCGCTCTCCCCGATAAGACAAAAGGAAGAGTGGCCGAGATATTCGATTTTCATGATTCCTCCGGGATAATGGAAATTTCCAAAGAATAGTCGGCGGAAAATTGCTCGCCGAAAAGAGAATAGGAAAGAAGAACAACAATGCCGTTCTCCGAAAACGTGGGACGGTACGATGCGGTAAAGAGCGGGATGCCTCCCCCGCTTTCTCCAAGCCCCGCAGTCATTTCGCCATGCGTTCCTTCCTGAAACACGGCGGCCAATCCCACACTGCCCCGACGGGACATCGTGAGACGGTCCGCTTCGATCAAAAGTTCGGACAAATCGTCCTCGGTAAAATAACGGACGGCGCAGGACTCCCCCGTCCATGCGGCGAGAGCCTTTGCCTCGAACACCGAACGGGTTTCTCTGCTCGACGTCACGATCCTCAAAAAACACGGTCTCATGCGATCCATCTTATTATATCACGTTCCCAAAAAAAAGAAAACCTTTCCGGAAAAAAACCTTTCAAATTCCCCCGAAATGAGGAAAAATGTCATGTTTACATTGTATTATATCAGACATAATACTATGAAAAAGCCAAATCAGAGGGCGTCCATCACCCACAAATAGTCCTTTAAGGCCTTGCGGCGTACGGCATAATCCGGCATGATCGAGCGGACCTTCTCCCAAAATTTTGCGCTGTGATCCATGTGAACGGTATGGCACAGTTCATGGAGCGCAAGATATTCGGCGAGCTCATCGGGCAGAAAACTCGTGCGAAAGGAAAAGGAGATCCCACCCTTTGTACTGCAGGAGCCCCATCTTCCCCGCGCGGATGTGATGTGCAGAGTCCGATATCCGAACGCGTTCCGTTTGCAGAATGTATCGAGGAAAGAACGCATGCGCTTTTTGGCGATCGACCGGAATGCGCGGATGAGCGCTTGCTCCCGCCCCTGCGCGGGAAGGTACAGAATGTCCCCTTCCGTCCGGAATTTCTCCCCGCTCCGGATGCGATAGAGTGTTCCGCAAACGGGAATGCGCTCTCCGTCCGAAAAAGTCGGTGCAGCATGCCGTTCCCCGAGGCGTTTTTCAAGCCACGCGCGATGCCGCTCGAGAAAGTGCGCAATTTCGGCGTCCGGAATGCGGAGCGGTGCGCGGACGATCACTTCGCCCGTCCTTGAAATCTGTAGGCAGAGCGTCTTACGCCCGCTGCGGATGACGGTGCAGTCCATGTGCCCTCCCTCCAAAGCGATTGACAAAATCATGTGAAAGCGGTATACTTGACATATGAAACAGCTCATAAAGAAATTGAATGCGAAGAAGATCGAGGTTGAAGTGCCCTCTTCCAAGAGTATTCTGGCGCGCGCGCTCGTGTTGGCCGCCTTCACCGACGGTGATACCCTGCTCCGGGCAACGTCCTTCGGAGAGGATACCCGCTCCATGCTCGCGTGTCTCAAAGAGCTCGGCATCCCGACGGAATGCTCCGACCGGGGGATCACGGTACATGGGAACGCACACTGTTCCGATATGGCCGTCCTCGATGTGGGCGATGCGGGCACAGCGGCACGTTTCCTGACTGCGGTGCTTGCCCTTCGCGGCGGAGAATACGAATTTCACGCCTCGGCACAGATGACGCGCCGTCCCATGGAAATCCTACCCGCACTCGAATCGGCGGGCGTAAAGATCGAACCGTTGGGAACCTCCCGTCATTTTCCCTTCCGGATGTGCTCCGAGGGATTCCGGGAACCCAAGATCGAGGTGGAAGCCCGAACAAGTACACAATATGCAAGCGGATTGATGCTCGCAGCCGCCACGGGAGGCCGACCCTTTACGGTCACGCTCCGCGAAGGAGCCAACCGGACCGGATACATCCGCATGACGCTTTCCGTCATCTCCGCGTTCGGCGGGACCTATGAAGCATGCGGAAACCGCTTTACCGTCCGTCCCATTCGCAAAAAG
>CANQUL010000052.1 GCA_947627015.1 uncultured Clostridia bacterium
CGTCTCGGCTGCCTGCTACTTCTTTGCCGCCGCACGGCTCACGGGGACCGAGGTATTCGTAAAAGATCTCGGGGAGACCTCCATTCAGGGCGATATGCGCTTTTTACGGCTTTTGGAGGAACACGGCCTGTGCATCACGCACACGGACGGAGGAACATCGGCACGGGCGGAGAGCGAAACGTTTTCGGGATTCGACGTCGATGCAGCCGAATTTTCCGACCAGACGCTCACTCTCGCCGCACTCGCGCCCTTTGCCGAGAGCCCGACCCGCATCCGCAACATCGCGCATATTCGCGGACAGGAATGCGACCGCGTCCGCGCCATCGAAGAGAATTTGTCCGCGCTCGGCGTCCCGGTCAGGTGCACGGAGGATACGATCGAGATCACGCCCGCGCCCGTCCGTCGGGACGTGACCGTGAGAACCTACTCCGACCATCGTGCCGCCATGGCGTTCTCCCTCATCGGACTCAAGACGGGCGGCATCATGATCGACGATGCGGACTGCACAAAAAAGACCTTCCCGGGCTATTTTTCCATCCTCGACCGCATCACCCGTCAGGCATGAGGGATCTCTCCCTTTTCTCGGAGATATTCCAGAAATCCGTTGAGACCGCATACGATGTCGTCGTATGTCTCGTCGAAATTCCCCGTAAACCACGGGTCCGCAATGTCCCGCGGCCGATCGGTATAGTCGAGGAGCAGTGCAAGCTCCGCCCGGCAGTCGCCGAGGATGCGGCGCATGTCGCGCAGATTGCCCGCGTCCATTCCGATGATATAGTCAAAGCTCTCCCCGTCTGCCCGGGTCAGAAGCCGAGCCCGGTGCGGCACAGACGGAATGTGCACTTCGCGAAGCTTTTGCAGTGTCCCCCTGTGCGGCGGATTGCCGATCTCGTCGCGATGCGTCGCCGCCGAATCGATCTGAAAAAACTCCCGAAGGTCCCGTTTCCGGACCATGAAAGCAAGGACGCTCTGCGCCATCGTGGACCTGCAAATGTTCCCGTAGCAAATAAACAAAATTCGGAGCATTGATCGCCTCTTTGTAAGAAAAACCCGAATCATTGAGCACAATCCGACAACTTTTTCTGAAATTTTACAAAAACATGAAAAAATTTGCGGAAAAACTGTTGCATTTATGTCGAGAATTTGCTATAATAGATTCATGAAAATTTTTGCTGAAAGACTGATGGAACTCAGAAAAGAACGAGGCCTGTCGCAGGCGACCGTCGCAAAAGACCTTGGCGTAAGCCTTGGGATCGTGTGCTATTGGGAGACCAACAAGAGTGACCCCACTGCCCACAACATTGCCAAGATCGCGCGGTATTTCAATGTCACCGCCGACTATCTGCTTGGTCTGACCGATTGAACCGCGACATTCCAACTTCATGTTCGTTTAACGGCCTACCCGCCATCACTTAACTGATCTGTCGTTATAACGGGCAATTTATCGATTATCGCCTTTTTTCGGGCGGTTTTTTATGTCCCGGATTCCAGCTGCTTCTCCAATTCGTCGATCCCCAAAAGAGGCGAAGGACATGCTTCGAACGACCCTTCGAAATAAGAAAGATAGCGAAGGTACTCTTCCTTTTCCTCTTCATCGGCTTCGGCCTGTGCTTCGCCGAGGCGGGCAAGTGTGCGCGCCGCCTCCGCCTTTGCTCCCCTTGCGAGGAGTGCCTGTACGCGGAGAAGCAGGAGCGCATGATAGGCGGGAAGGTCCTCTCTCACGACGGGCGTCCGAAAGAGAAGATCCTCGGGAAGATCGGAAAAATTACCTTGATATAAGATCCCCTGCGCGGTGAGCACCCGCAGCGATATCTCCTCTTCGGGAGATTTTTTTATCAGTCCGAGAAGGACGGCACCGTCCGTCTTACCGGCGGGAAGTTCGGCGGGAAGGAGCGCGCGCACCCCTTCGTAAAACACGAACCCCGACAGCACTCCGCAGCCCACGGCGCGGGTGGGAAGAAACAGCCACAGGAGAAAGAGCGCCACGCCGATCACAATGTTTACGACCGCTCCCCCGAGGGTGAATGCAACAAATTTCCCCTTGACGTGTTTGCCGTTTTTCGGGTACATCGCCGTCTCACCCGCGGTCGAACCGCTCCACGGGAACGGACGGAAGCCAAACCGTGCGAGTTTCATTCCCGCAAGCGCGCCGAACAGAAGATGCCCGCATTCGTGTAAAAGCACGGGGATCCCCGACACCAGAACTGCGATCGCCAAGGGGTACTGCCAAAGTTCCGCATCCCCACGAGGGAACGCTTCCCTCGACGGCACGAAAACGGTGAGGAGCAGCATGCCGAGCCCGAATCCGAGAAAGAGCGCCGCGTCCGCGACGTGGTATAAAATTCTCTTTGTCCTGCCGCTCATTTCAGCCCCCGCAGATAACAATATCCCTCTAAATTGTCCCGATCGGAGGCACAGACCTCGCGCAAAGACAGCTTTTCCATGATCTCCGCAAGCAGAAGTGCGCCGCCTGCGATGATGTCCGCACGCCGTTCGTCCATTCCCTTGATTTTTTTGCGCTCCTCCACGGAGAGAGAAAACAGCCTGTCCGCAAGGGAAACGATCGCCTCTTTCGGCATGGGAAAATCCTGTATCTTCTGCGCATCGTAGCGCTCGAGACCGAGAAGGACGGAAGCGAGCGTCGATGCCGTTCCGCCGATGGCATACATCTTGCCGCACGGCCGCGGAGAGCGTTCCGAAAGCGTTCTTCCGATTTCGGCCGAGAGACGTGCTCTGTCGTCTCCGCAGACATCCCAAAGACGGACGGCGCCGACGGGATAGCTGTGAGAAAAGACGACTGTCCCCTTCTCGCGCATACATACTTCGGTGGAGGCTCCGCCGATATCGATGATCCCTCCGTCTCCGCTCCCCAATGCGCCGCAGAGCCCGAGTTTGGCCTCCTCGTCGCCCGAAACGACATCGACGTCGATGCCGTACTTCCGTTTGACAAGGGCGCAGAAGTCCGCACCGTTCCTTGCGGTCCGAACTGCCGCCGTCGCAAAGGCGAAGCAGTGCTCGCTCCAGGCCCGTCCCTCTTCCGCAAATGCTCCGACGGCGCAAGCCGTCCTCCCGATCGCGTTGTCCGAAAGGACGCCCTTATGCGCGAGCCCTTCGCCGAGACGGGTCGTATTGATTTTTTTCAGAATAGACATTCCGTCCGCCCAAAGCATGAGGCGGACGGAATTTGATCCGATGTCAATGACCGAATATTTCATCATTCAAGGTGTGGTCCAGCCGTTCTTGACGGCCTCGCGGTACATCCAGAGCTCCGATTCGTAGTATTCGAGCTCTCCCTGCCGCTTCTCAATGAGCTCCTCATAGCGTTCGATCTCTTCGCGGAGATGTTCCCGTTCGGCATTTGCGACATTGATCTGAACGAACTGGATGATGAGCACGACAATGAGAAAAAGCACGACGAGAACCCCCGCCGCGGTAGCCGCTACGGCGAGGCGTTTTGTCTTATCTTCGGGCGCAAGCCACTTTTCTTCCGACATACCTTTCTGTCCTTTCGTACTTTTCTTATTCTATTATATACCCATTTCAAAAAAATTGCAACCATTTTGCGGATACTTTTGGAATAAAGGAAAAATCCGAAAAGACAACCCAAAATCATGTATATCCGGAGATCGCCGAACCCCAAGATAAGGGATACGGCCAAAAAGGCGGCTCCATACAAAATCGTGAATAAAAAGTCAAAAAAAATCCTCCCGATGCGCCCTTTGAAAAGCCTTAACGGTAGGGAAACGAGATCGTAAAACAGGCCGCCTCCAACCCCCGTCAAAGCGCATACGAGGAAGATATAGATCTGCCCGCTCACCGCAGCAGTTTTTTGAGCCCCCCGCCCGCGCTGCCGAATTTTACGGAGACGATCTCCCCGCTCGCCGAAAAGTTCCCGCTCCCCTCCGAGAAGGAGAGCACCTTCAGCCGGCTGCCGGACAGTTTCAGCTTTTTCCCGTTGACGGTGAGCACGATGTCCGAATCCGAAAAGGAATCGACCGACGAAACGCCCGTAAGCGTGACCTTGTTCTGCTGTTCGATGGTAAGTACGCTCTGTCTGGTTTCCTGCATGCTACACCGTATGCGACGCACAGGAGAAATATGCCCGAATCCGACCGTCTTCTTCGGAATAAGCGGAAAAAGCGTGTTGAAAAACATAAAAAACGGCCCGACATCCCGCTGAGTCGCTCTATTATGTCTGACAGAATACTCTGCAGATACCCTTTTATTCCCCCGCTTTGGCCTTGGCACGGGCCTTGGCGCGCAATTCCCCATCCAGAATGCGCTTGCGGATGCGGATGTTCTTGGGCGTCACCTCGAGGAGTTCGTCGTCTCCGATAAATTCAAGCGCTTCTTCGAGAGAGAGCTTTTTGGGCGGGATCAGGCGGAGCGCCTCATCGGACGAGGACGACCGCGTGTTGGTGAGATGCTTGGTCTTGCAGACGTTGACGTTGATGTCTCCTTCCTTGGGCGAGACACCGATGACCATACCCTCATAGACGGGAGTCCCGGGCGTAATGAAGAGCATGCCCCTTCCCTGTGCGTTGAACAGGCCGTATGTGACCGCTTCGCCGTCCTCGAAGGCGACCAGCGATCCCGTAAGTCTGCGCTGGATCTCTCCCTTGTAGGGCTGATATTCGTAAAAGATCGAACTCATGACGCCTTCCCCTTTGGTATCCGTCAGAAATTCGCTCTTGTAGCCGAAGAGGCCGCGTTCGGGGACGAGAAATTCGAGGCGCATGCGGGAACCCATGGCGCTCATGTGCACCAACTCGCCCTTTCTCGTGCCCATCTTTTCGAAGACTGCGCCCGTTCCGCTCTCCGGGACGTCGACAATGAGGCGCTCGACGGGCTCGTAACGTTCGCCGTCCACCTCTTTGAAGAGTACCTTGGGCGACGAGACCTGAAATTCGTATCCCTCGCGGCGCATGGTTTCGATAAGGATGGAGAGGTGCATTTCCCCTCTGCCGCTCACGCGGAACGAATCGGCCGAATCGGTATCTTCGACGCGGAGGGAGACGTCGCGCAGGAGCTCGCGGTACAGTCTATCGCGGAGATGACGGGTGGTGACCCATTTCCCCTCTTTCCCCGCAAAGGGCGAATCGTTCACGGAGAAGATCATCTCCACCGTGGGCTCGGAGATCTTGACGAAGGGAACGGGCTCCACACAATCGGTCGCACAGACCGAATCGCCGATATTGATCTTTTCGAGGCCCGAGAAGCAGACGATGTCGCCCGCTCTTGCCTCTTCGCAGGGGACGCGCTCAAGGCCTTCGATCTCATAGAGATTTACAATCTTTCCCCGTGCATTGACGTCCTTATGGTTGTAATTGCATACGATGACGTCCTGTCCCTGACGGATGACGCCGCGTTCGATACGGCCGATGCCGATCCGTCCCACATAGTCGTTGTAGTCGATGGAAGAGACGAGGAGCTGCGTCGGGCCATCGGGATCCATGTCGAGGGGCGGAAAATGGGAGAGGATCATATCAAAGAGCGGCTTGAGGTCTGTTCCCGTCTCATTCTCGTCGAGCGAAGACGTGCCGTCCCGTCCCGAACAGAATACAAACGGGCTCTCGAGCTGCTCGTCCGTCGCATTGAGGTCCATCAGAAGTTCCAGAACTTCGTCCTGCACTTCCTTGATGCGGGCGTCGGGACGGTCGATCTTGTTGACGACGATGATGAGTTTATGGCCCATCTCGAGCGCCTTCTGTGTGACAAAGCGCGTCTGCGGCATGGGCCCCTCGGCGGCGTCGACGAGGTTGAGGACGCCGGAGACCATCCTGAGGACGCGTTCTACCTCTCCCGAGAAGTCGGCGTGGCCGGGCGTGTCGACGATGTTGATCTTGACCCCGTTGTAGTGAATGGAAGTATTCTTGGCGAGGATGGTGATGCCGCGCTCGCGTTCGAGGTCCCCGCTGTCCATGACCCGTTCTTCGACGACCTGATTCTCGCGGAAGGTACCGCTCTGGCGGAGCATCTGATCGACAAGCGTCGTCTTGCCGTGGTCGACGTGGGCGATGATTGCAATGTTTCTTAAATCTTCTCTGAGCATATTTCTTTTTCCTTCTTAAAATCCACCGATGATTATAATACTTTTGCGAAAAAAAGACAACAAAAAAGGGGGTATATCGGCAAAAAATATGTTATTATTCAGGCCAGTGCAAGCCAGTTGAGAAGTGCCTCCGGAAAATTTTCAACCCATAAAAATGGGAAGAGATATCATCTCTTCCCAAAATTACGTGAACGAGATCAAAATTTTACATCATCTCCGAAAGTCTTAAAACGCATGGATATAGTATTGCGTATCTATAGCACTATATGTGGCAAAATCTTCATCATATGTACATGCTCCATACCGGATATGTAGGAAAGGTTGCTGTACTAAATTATCTCCTTAAAATCTTATTTTTCATGAAAGCATAATAAGTTTAACTTGTTTTTCTGCACCATTGATTCATGGATAAATCGTGCAAACGGAACTTTACTACTCCTGTTTGCGAGTCCGCAGTTATGGTTTCCGGCACATGAAAGCCGAATCTGTCTCCGTCCCGATCCATGGAGCCGTCGCCAGCAAATTTGCAGACGGTGCTCTCCCCTTGATCGTCACAAAACAGTGTCACGGTTCCCCACCGCTTACCGCCTTGCGAGGCATCGTACCCGTACTCCCGCCAGGATATCAGCGCCGCAGACTCGCGCGAATAGATCCCGTGTTCCTTAAAAAAGATCCTGTATCGCCCGTTTGTCTCGTCAATGTTTTCCAGCTCGAGCGAAAGGTCCCCGCTCTGAAAGATCGTGAGATTCCGATACGTTTCCCAATCGGAGAAATCCACTTCGAACTCCACATCTTCCTGCAAGAGATTTGATTCATAGGTGTAGTGGTTATAATCCCTGCTGATGTATCCGATGCCGTACGTCCAGATTCCGATGTACCCCTCCATGGTCAAATATTGCACAAGAATTATGCACGCGCACACAACGGAAAGGCCGACAAGGAACAGATTTATCCGCCGATAAATTTTTCCGCGGTCTTTGTTCGGCCCCCTTGATTTTCGAAACTCCGCTTTCATCATTCACCTGTTCATTGCTGATTTGTTACTATATAATAGTTTACCACTTCATTCCTGCACTGTCAAATATTTTTAGCTGTTTTACAGAATTTTGTACATGATCGGCACTCGATCCGCCAATCCCGATGTCCGCATTTACGGACACTTCTTCTTATAGGTGCAAAAACGGATGGTGTAGCCGTTGTCCTCCTCGGGTTCGCTCTCATAGACGCACTCGAAGGACGCGTCCCGGTCGAGATCGGGAACAAAGACCTCGGCGCCGCCGTCGGCATCCACCTTGGTGACAAGCACCTCCGTGCAGTACGGAATGAGCGTGCGGTACACGCTTGCCCCGCCGATCACGAACACATCGTCGGGCGGATAGACCTTGATCGCCTCAAAGAGTTCGCCGAGATTATGGACGGTGATCACGTCCTCCGCGATGTCCTCGGGCGAGAGCACAAAATTGACACGGTTTTTGAGGGGCTTCCCTCCGGGGAAGGAGCGCAGAGTATTGCGCCCCATCACCACGACCTTTCCGCTCGTGGTCTCACGGAAGAACTTCATATCCTTCGGGAGGGAAAACATGAGATCGTTCCCCTTTCCGATGCCCCATTTTCTGTCTGCATGAAAAATCGCACGCATTTTTCTTCCCCCCTATCCTCTATACCGCGACGGGGATCTTCGCCGCGAGCGGATGGAACTCGTAGTTTTCGAGACGGAACGAGTCCACCGTAAAGTCGTAGAAGTTTTTGACGTCGGGATCGACGATGAGTTTGGGTGCGGGGAGCGGCTCACGGGAGATGACATCCTCCACGATGGGAATGTGCCTGTCATAGAGATGAGCGTCGGCGATGACATGCACGAGTTCGCCCGCTTTGAGACCGGAGACCTGCGCAAACATGATGAGCAGGATCGCATACTGTACGACATTCCAATTGTTGGCCGTGAGCATATCCTGCGAACGTTGGTTGAGGATGCCGTTCAGGGTATCGCCCGAGACGTTGAAGGTCATGGAATAGGCGCACGGATAGAGGTGCATCTCGGAGAGGTCGGCAAAGTTGTAGATGTTCGTGAGGATCCTGCGCGAGGCGGGATTGTGTTTCAGATCGTAGAGAACGCGGTCGACCTGATCGAACTCCCCTTCCTTATATTTGTGCTTGATGCCGAGCTGATAGCCGTAGGCCTTCCCGATGGACCCCTCCTCGTCTGCCCAGCTGTCCCAGATGTGGGAATGGAGATCCCGGGTGTTGTTGGACTTCTTCTGCCAGATCCACAGGATCTCGTCGATACAGCTCTTGAAGGCGGTACGGCGGATGGTCTGGATGGGAAATTCCTTTCCGAGGTCATAGCGGTTGACGATGCAGAACTTTTTTACGGTGTGCGCGGGCGTCCCGTCCTCCCAGCGGGGACGGACGTCGAGTGCGGTGTCCCAAAATCCGTTCTGCATGATGTCCTTGCAATTTTCGATGAAGATCTCGTCTGCTCTGCTCATTTTTTCTCTCCTTCCGGCTTTTGCTCAAGAGATTCGGAGAATAGCTCCTTTTCCGTCTCCGGGAGCCGTTCATCGTTATATTTTTTTGCGATGAAGCCGATCCGCTCCCGCGTTTCCCGTTCGCCGAGGATCTGCATGATCGTCCAGAGGTCGGGTGTATTGGCATGTCCCGTCGTTGCAATGCGCAAGATCTCCGCGACATCGGCGACACTGCCCTTAAAGGCCTCGGGGTCTGCCTTATAGTCCTTCATCTCGGCGGCGTAGCCGTTGCGGGCGGCCACCTCTTTGACCTTGGAGAACCACGTCTGCGCGTCATCCGCAAAGGAATAGGTCGCGAGGAAATTGTCCGTCACGCTCGCACGGTCGGATCCCGAAGCGCGGAACGTCTCGTATGTCTCGGGCCGTTCGAAGAAATAGTTGATGAACTGCATGGCCTGCGAGGCCGTCGTAAAGTCCTTCCGACGCTTTTTGCCGCCGATTCCCATGCAGAGGGTGAGGACGCGCAGCATCTTCTCGCGGTCGGAAAAATATGCCTTCTGCGTCCCGGTGCCGAATTCGTCTGCCCACGTCTCCAGAAAATCGAATAGCTCCTCGGCAGAGAGCCGTGCGAGTTCGTTCTTGGAGATATCGTTGAGCTTGTCGAGGTCGAAGAGCGCGCCGCTCTTGCCCATCTTTTCCACCTTGAAGGG
>CANQUL010000053.1 GCA_947627015.1 uncultured Clostridia bacterium
GGGATTGCGGGAGGAAAGGCGTATTGCATTCTGTTCGAACGGGGGAAAGAGCCCGTCCGTGTTGCCGCAGACGATGCGGAGTGTGCCTTCCTCTCCCGTCTCGAAGTCCTTCTCGGCGAGAGATCGTTTTCCGATAAGGCGACTGAGTGAAGGATAGAAATTACTCAAAACCATAAAATTTTCAAAATAAAAAAGGAAGGTGCCATGAAGAAAATAACGTCATTAGTCCAACTGTATGAGTTTAATACAAAACTGATAAAAATATATATGCCCATTATAGCAGTGGGGCTTATTATAGCGGCAATTGTTGTGACAATTCTGTTCCCGGGATTCGGATGGTGGGTCGGGTTGATCTTTTTGGGAATGGCTACTTATATAGCAATTGCGTGCTTCTTTATTGTAAAATATCGAAACAAAAAATTAAAGGAATTCATAGAGAATGAAACTTCCGAAAAAGCACACGAGTAAATCCAAGCCAACTGGTCGGAACGGGACGTGTGAAAAAAGCAATATCAAAAATAAGCGGATAATTTGACCGCAGCCGGGAAACCGGGAGCGGTTTGCATAATACCATGATCAGCGAAGAATATCTGAACGAAATCCGAACGTCGCCCGGTCTGGAACGGGCCGTTCTCAAAAAAATCGTCGTCGAGCGGGGAGAGGCCGCCTTTTTTCTTGTGACCGACGTCAACTATACGGCGGAGGACATCCGCTGGGCCGACGAGGTCTCCGCCCGCTATGCCCGCGGTCTCAAGGCTTCTGCCCGAGTCGTAAAGTCCGTTCCCGACGCAGAGGGGATCCGCCGCGCCCTGTACGATGCGCTCCAAGACGGTTTCCCTGCGGTCTCGGCCTTTGTCTCTCCCGCAGAGATCCGTGTGGACGTCGGAGACCGGGGAGGAGCCTTTCACATTGCGGCCGCCGGAAACGGCAGCGAAACGGCCTCCGCGGAGGCGATCTCCGACGCGCTGTCCGCTTCCCTCATGCGGTCCTTCTGCGGCGTCTGGACGGGCGAGATCGTATTCCGCGCCAAGGACACGGGGGAGATCGAGCGCGACCTTCCGCCCGAGGAGTTCATGAATGCGCCCCGTTTTTTTGCGGTGACGGACTATGACGCCATCGACGGAGGCGCACCGGAAAGGGCGATTTACATCGCCGACCTCGGGAAGGAAATGCAGGGTGTCTGCGTGTGCGGGTCGCTTGTCCGGATCGAAGAGCGGGAGACACGGAATGGGAAACCCTTTTTCAGCCTCGCCGTGAGCGACGGAACGGGAACGCTCCGCGCTGCCTATTTCTCCAAACAAAAGACGATCGAAAAGGTACGCGATCTCCGGCAGGGCATGAACGTTTGCCTCACGGGGGATATGGAGCTCTTCAACGGCGCGCTCTCATTCCGGGTCAAGGCCATCGACCGCGGTGCTCCGCCCGAGGGATTTGTTCCCGAGCAACTGCCTTCCCGTCCCGTACCGGCGCGCTACCGTGCCGTTTTTCCCGTCCCGGAAGCAAATTACGTCCAGTCCGATTTCTTCGGCCTCTCGCCGCTCCCGGACGAGTTCAACCGGGAGACGTTCGTCGTCTTCGATCTCGAGACCACGGGGTACGGACAGGGCTCCGGTACGATGGACCGCATCATCGAGGTGGGCGCCGTGAAGAGGAGGGAAAGATCGTTGAACGGTTTTCCACGTTCGTCGCCTGTCCCGTGCGTCTGCCGCAGGAGATCATCGGCCTCACCGGTATCACGGACGACATGCTCGTCGGCGCACCGGATATCTCCGACGTCATTGCCGACTTCTACAAGTTCTCCGCGGGCAGTACGCTCGTTGCGCACAATATTGCGTTCGACAGCAAGTTCATCCGCTATTACGGGGAGCGCGAGGGCTACCTTTTCGATCAGAAACAGCTTGATACGCTGACGCTCTCGCAGGAACTTCTGCACCTCAAAAATTATAAGCTCAACACGGTGGCCGATCATTTTGGGTTCGACTTTCATCACCATCGTGGCTTTGAAGACGCCTTTGTGACGGCAAAGATCTTTATCGAGCTCATCCGTCTGCGCGGATCGCTCCCCGTCTGAGCCGAAAATCGGTATTTTTTCAAAAAAATCCTTTGAAATTCGGCACAAACGCTTGCGTTTTTCGAACGAACGTGGTATAATTTAAGACGCTTAATCGATGAAACAGAGATTGAGAGCGGTTGCCCGCTCTCATTTCTTTATGGAAAGGTGAGTCATGAAGGTCAGATCCACAAGGGAGATCCTCGAATTTCTTGCACCCTACGCCGAGGAGACGGGCGTGTTTCTCGTCGACGCGGAGTGGGATATGCGGACGCCCGCGCTCACCGTTTACATCGATACGGAGGGTGGTCTCGACCTTGTGACGTGTGAAAAGTTCCACCGTGCAATCGATGCGCCCCTCGACGAACTCGATCCGACCTTCGGCGCGCCGTACACGCTGAATTGTTCTTCTCCGGGGCTTGACAGACCGTTCAAGCACGCAGAGGATTTTGCACGGCATATCGGCGAAAAGATCGAGATCCGGCTCTATGCGCCCTTTGCGGGGAAGAAATACTACGAAGGAGAGTTGCTTTCCTTCCAAGACGGTCTGATAAAAATTTCGGCCGACGGGCAGGAAACGGAGATTCCCTTCGAAAAATGCTCTAAGGTCTGTCTGTGGATCGAAGTGTGACCGCTTCGGTCGAAAAATTGATTACGGGAGTGATAACCATGACGAACAAGGATTTTTTTGCGGCGCTTGCCGACCTCGAATGCGAGAGGGGGATCAGCGAAGAAGTTTTCATCGACGCACTCAGCGGCGCGCTTGCTTCGGCCTACAAAAAACAGATGTACGGCGAAACGGGCAGCGTCGAAGTCCGGATGAATGCGGAGAAGTGCACGATCCGTTTCTTCCTGAAGCGCACCGTTGTGGACGATGACGTCGAGGAATTGGGCGACGGTGAAATTTATCTGAAGGATGCGCTCGAGATCAAAAAGAGTGCAAAAGTGGGTGATGAACTCTCCGAAGAGTTTGTTCCCAAGGACTTTTCGCGCATTGCCGCCCAGACAGCCAAGCAGGTCATTCTGCAAAAGATCCACGAGACCGAGCGCGACAACACGCTTTCCGAGTTCTCCGATAAAGAGGGCGAGCTCATGAGCGGATTGGTCCGCAAGGTCGATATGCGTAACGTCTACATCGAACTCGGGAAGGGTCAGGTGGAGGGCGTAATGCTTCCCCTCGATCAGGTCGCGGGGGAAAAATACGAACCGGGCCGCAGGATCAAGGTCTTTGTCAAGCGCGTGAGAAGTGGCGGTCGCAATGCGCAGGTGCTCGTCTCCCGCACGGTGCCCGGGCTCGTCAAGCGGCTCTTCGAAGAGGAAGTGCCCGAGATCAAGGCGGGGACCGTCGTGATCAAATCCATCTCCCGGGAACCCGGCCAGCGGACCAAGATGGCCATTGCTTCCACCGATCCCCGTGTGGATGCCGTAGGCGCATGCGTCGGCAATAAGGGCGCACGCGTCAACGCGGTCGTCTCGGAGCTCGGCGGGGAAAAGATCGACATCATCCTCTGGAGCGAAAATCCGCTCGAATTCATCGCAAAGGCGCTCTCTCCCGCGACGGTCATCTCCGTGACCCAGCTCAGCGAAAAGGCCGCGGTCGCGGTCGTTCCCGACGACAAGCTCTCCCTTGCGATCGGCCGCAACGGACAGAATGCCCGTCTTGCCGCCCGTCTCACGGGATGGAAGATCGACGTCAAAAGCCAGTCCGCCGCCGCAAAGCTCGATCTCGACGGCGCCGCGGAGCCGGACGAGACGCCCGAGGCGGAATGATGGGACCCAAAAAGTTTCCCGTACGCACGTGCATCGCGTGCCGGACGGAAAAACCAAAGCGCGATATGCTGCGGATCGTGAAGAGCCCCGAGGGCATCATTTCTCTCGATTTTTCGGGAAAACTTCCCGGAAGGGGCGCCTATATCTGCTCGGACGCGGCCTGCATCCGGAAGCTCGCGCAGAAGAAACTTCTCAACAAGGTGTTTTCGGCGCCCGTGGATGAGGAAGTTTATCGCCGGATCGAAGAGGAATTCAACGGAAACAACGCGTGAATACGGACAAAATACGGGCTTATCTCGGATTTGCCCTGCGCGCCGGAAAGTTGGCGCTCGGCATCAACGCCGTACAGGCGACGAAGGGAAAGATCTTTCTCCTCATTGCGGACGAAGTGGCATCTCCGAACAGCAAAAAACAAATCGAACAAATCCACACGAGGTTCGGCTGTCCCATCCTGTGGGTGGAGGACCTCGAGGGGCTTACGGGAAAACCGTTCTGTAAGCTCGCGGCAATGAGAGAAGAAAATCTTGCCCGCGCCGTTATGAGCGAGGCGGAAAAATAACTTGACTACGGCAACGGCATGGAGGACACCGGGTTATGGCATATGACAACATCGAAAAACTGAGCGGCTTTTCCAAGGAGAAGGCGACCCTCTTTATCAAGGAGTCGGTTTCGGCCAACGAAAAGCGGATCGGCGAGATCTTAAAGCGGTTGAGCGAGGCAGAGGCCGCCGCAGCGAAAAAGCGTGCGGACGAAGAGGCCAAAAAGCTCGAAGAGGACCGTCGGAAGGAGGAGGCCGCCCTGCGCGCCAAAGAGGAGGCGGAACGCGCCGCTCTTGAGGCACAGAAGCAGGCCGAAGCCAAGGAAGAGGCCGAAAAACGTGCCAAAGAAGAGGCGGATCGCGCTGCTCGGGCGGCCAAAAAGGAGACAGCAAAGCAGGTTTCCGAAAAGCCCGCTCCCGCGTCGGCCGCACCGCGTCCCGCGAGCGATCGGCCCCAACGTCCCGCACGTTCGGAGCAGACTTCGCAGACGCCGCGCACGTTCCGTCCCGAACAGCGGCCCGAGCGTCAGCCTCGTCCCACTTATACGGCGCCCGCCGCGCGTTCGTCTTCCGCACCCGGCCAGAGGACGTATCCGCCCCGTCCGCAGAACGGTATGCGGCCTGCTCCGCTTTCCGGCCGCCCTCCCATGCGCCCGGCGCCCGCTCCGGCTCCGATGCCGACGTCGCAGCGCAGGGAGCCCGCAAAGAAGTTCGAAAAGACGTATGTCGAGCAAAAGACCCGTCCCAACAAGCGCGCTCTCCAGCGTCAGCAGGGGGCGAGCATCAGCGATTTCGACCGTGAGAGCGGTTACCGCAAGGCCCGTTTCGGGAAGAAAGTCAAAAAGGAGACCCAGACCATCAAGATCGACCATGCCGTCGTCACGACGCAGGAGATCCCGATCAAGGTACTCTCCGAAAAACTCGGGATCTCGGCCGTGGAGATCACGAAGCGCCTCTTTAAGGAAGGCGTGATGAAGACGGTGAACGAGTCCGTCGATTATGACAGCGCGGCGCTCATGGCGCTCGAACTCGGCATCGATCTCGAATACAAGCCCGAAAAGACGGCGGAGGAGGTACTCATCGAAGAGCACGGCGCAGACGAGGCCGAAAACCTCATCGTCCGTGCGCCCGTCGTCACTGTCATGGGCCACGTCGACCACGGCAAGACGAGCCTGCTCGACAAGATCAGAAGTACCAATGTCACCGCCGGCGAAGCGGGCGGGATCACCCAATCGATCGGTGCGTATACCGTCAGCCTTCCCGGGGACAGAAAGATCACCTTTATCGATACGCCCGGGCATGCCGCCTTTACGGCGATGCGTGCGCGCGGTGCGCAGGTGACCGATATCGTCGTCCTCGTCGTTGCGGCAGACGACGGGATCATGCCCCAGACGGTGGAGGCGATCGACCATGCCAAGGCAGCCGACGTCCCCATCATCGTGGCGATGAACAAGATGGATAAGCCCAATATTTCCCCCGATAAGGTGAAACAAGGGCTGATGAATTACAACCTCGTTCCCGAGGAATGGGGCGGCGACGTCATCGTCGTTCCCGTCTCCGCCAAGACGGGCGAGGGGATCGACGAGCTTCTCGAGAGCATTTACTTGCAAGCGGAAATGCAGGAACTGCGTGCCAATCCCGACCGCCGTGCCAAGGGTGTGGTCATCGAGGCGAAACTCGACAAGGGCAAGGGCCCCGTTGCGAGCGTCCTCGTGCAGAACGGCACGCTCCGTACGGGCGACAATCTCATTTCGGGTACCACAATGGGCCGCGTGCGTGCTATGATCGACGATCAGGGCCGTACCGTCAAGGAAGCGGGTCCTTCGACCGCCGTCTCCGTTTTGGGGCTCGAAGACGTCCCCAACGCGGGCGATGCGATCTTTGCCGTCGAGCAGTCCCTCATGAAGAAGGTGCAGGAGGAGCGCAAGAACAAGGAGCGCGAGTCCATCAACTCCGAGACCTCCAAGAAGTCCTTTGAGGACATCTTCCGCGAGGCACAGGAGGGAAGCCTCAAGAATCTCAACGTCATCATCAAGGCCGACGTACAGGGTTCGGTGGAGGCAGTGCGGGCTTCCGTCGAGAAACTGACGAGCGACGAGGTGCGTGTCAACATCCTGCGCGCCGCCGTCGGCGCCGTGACCGAGAGCGATGTTTCCCTTGCGGAATCCTCCAAGGCGCTCATCATCGCCTTCAACGTGCGTCCCGATTCCAAGGCAAAGACGCTCGCGGAGAGGAGCCATGTCGAGGTCAGGACTTACCGCATCATCTACGAGCTTCTCGACGAGATGGAGGCGATGCTCAAGGGCATGCTTTCGCCCAAGTACAAGGAAACGCTGATCGGAAAGGCCGAAGTGCGCCAGACCTTCAACGTCTCGGGTGTCGGAACGGTCGCGGGCTGCCTCGTCGTCGAGGGACGGCTCCTGCGCGGCGGGAAACTCCGCATCTATCGCGACAACATCATGATCGTGGAAGGAAACGCCAAGACGTTGAAGCACTATAAGGATGAAGTCAAGGAGATCGCGGCCGGTCTCGAATGCGGCTGCGCCATCGAGGGATTCAATGAGGTCCGGGTCGGCGACTTTATCGAATGCTATCTCATCGAGGAGGTAAAACCGGCGTGAGCACCAAGCGTACGGAGCGGCTCGGGAGTGAGTTCCGGAAGGAGATCTCGGCCATTTTTTCGGGCCCCCTCAGGGACAAAGAACCGGAGCTCAAGGGCATTATCAGTGTGACGGAGGCGGACATCGCCCCCGACCTCAAGACCGCGAAGATCTATGTCAGCGTCTATGCCTCTTCCGAAGAAGAAAAGGAGGCCACGTTTGCCGTCATCCGCGCGAACGCGGGGTTTGTCCGTCGCGAGCTTGCGCGCGTGATGCGCCTGAGGACAGTGCCCGAACTCACATTCCTGTCCGATGAGAGCTTTGAATACGGTTCGCACATGGATGAAATTTTCGCAAAATTGAAAAAGGACAATAAATGATTTCCATCGAAGAAATTGCAACTCTCATAAAGCGATCGCGCAGTGCGGTCGTTTTTACGCATATGCGGCCGGACGGGGATACGATCGGAAGCGGGCTTGCGCTCTGCCGTGCGCTCCGCAGTCTCGGAATGCGCTGTGAGGTCGTAAACGAAGGGGAGATTCCCGAACGATACACCTTTCTTGCGGGCACGTCGGAGATCCTGCAAAAGCCGTCCTTTGATGCGGAGGCCTACATTGCGGTCGATACGAGCGACCTTGCCCGTCTCGGCGCCCTTGAAGAGACCTTCCGCGCGGGACTTCGCAAAAAGGTCACATTTAATATCGATCACCATGTTTCCAATCCGCGCTATGCAAAGTATAATTTCGTGCGGGAGCGTTCGAGCAACTGTGAGACCATCGCCGAACTTATCCGTGCGCTCGGCGTAATCCCCGACCGAGAGACCGCCGATTTTCTCATGCTCGGCATGGTGACCGATTCGGGCAATTTCTCGCACTCCGACGTAAACGAAGCGACCTTCCTCGAGGCAGCTTATGCCGCAAGATACGGTGCCGACGTCAACCGCATTTCGTATGAAGCGGTCAAGCGTCAGACCAAAGAGAGGGCCACCATGTACGCGGAGGTTATTTCAAAAATCCGATTTTTCCTGAATGATGCGCTCGCCGTTGCCGTGATTTCGCAGGAGATGCTCGAGCGCTATGGGCTCAAACAGGACGCTTCCGAGGGTGTGGTGGACTTTGCGCTCACCATCGATTCCGTCGAAGTCAGCATCTGCCTCCTCGAGGCCAAGCGGGGACAGTTCAAGGCCTCGCTGCGTTCCAAGGGTAAAGTCAATGTCAACGAGATCGCAAAGAATTTCGGCGGGGGCGGACATGTACTTGCTTCCGGCTGTATGCTGTTCGGCGACCTCGAAGAGATCCTCGACAGGATCCGCTATACGGTTTATCAGAATATGGGGGATGTATGACGGGTTTTCTGAACATCGACAAGGCGCGGGGGGACACCTCGTCCTATGTTGTCAACTCGGTCAAACGGATCCTGCGTCCGTCCTGCGGGAAACTTGCCTGCGGCCATATGGGGACGCTCGATCCGCTTGCTTCGGGGATCCTTCCCATCGGCCTCGGCAATGCTGCGAGGCTCTTTGACTATTTTCTGGAAAAACATAAGACGTACCTTGCACGGTTTCGTTTCGGTGCGACTACGCCGACGCTCGATGCGGAAGGCGAGGTGGAGTTCGGGGGCACAGTCCCTTCGGCAGAGGCGATCCGGTCGGCTCTCCCTTCCTTTATCGGGTCCATTGAACAGATTCCGCCCAAATTCAGCGCGCGTTGCCTCGACGGGAAGCGCGGCTACGAGCTCGCGCGGAGCGGGAAGGAATTCGATCTTCCGCCCAAGCGCGTGGAGATTTATTCCTTCCGCTTTGTCGGTCAGACCGCTCCCGATGAGTTTGAATTCGAGATCGAATGCAGCGGAGGAACGTATATCCGTTCCCTCTCCCGTGACCTTGCGCAGGCCCTCGGGACACTCGGATATACTACGGCTCTGCGGAGGACAAAGAGCGGGATCTTTTCGGAGGAAAACGCCGTCCCGCTTGATGCGCTCAACGCGGAAAATTGGGAAAAATACCTTATTCCAACGGACATGGTATTGCCGTTTGCGGGCATGGACGTTACTGATGAACGGTACTACCGGGGTGTTCGCTATGCGGTCGATGCGGCCGACGGGACTTATAAGATCTACCGCGACGGCCTGTTTTACGGCACGGGGATCGTGGAGGACGGCATCCTGCGGCCGGGGAAAAAGCTATGCTGACGATCCGGTTTGGAAGCGATGGTTTCGAC
>CANQUL010000054.1 GCA_947627015.1 uncultured Clostridia bacterium
AGACGATATCGTCGGACTTGCAGCCGCGGGAAAGGTCGTTGAGGGGCTTTGCGAAGCCCTGACAGATGGGACCGATGGCCTGGAATCCGCCGAGCCGTTCGGCGATCTTGTAGCCGATGTTGCCCGATTGCAGGTCGGGGAAGATGAGCACGTTCGCATTGCCCGCGACGGGAGAGCCGGGCGCCTTGAGCGCGGCGACGGAGGGAACGAGCGCGGCGTCGAACTGGAGTTCGCCGTCGAGGAGAAGATCGGGCGCCTTTTCTTTTGCGATGCGCGTCGCCTCCTGTACGTTGGTCACATTGTCGTGCTTGGCGCTGCCCTTCGTGGAGAAGGAGAGCATCGCGACGCGGGGCGTAAGGCCGGCGATCTCTCTTGCGCTCTTGGCCGTAGCGATGGCGCAGTCGGCGAGCCCTTCGGCCGTATAGGTGGGATTGAGACCGCAGTCCGCGAACACGAGCATCCCGTCTTTGCAATACTCATTCCCGGACATGGGTGCCACCATTAAGTTGAAGCTCGACACAGAGGACACACCGGGCGCCGTCTTGATGATCTGGAGCCCGGGGCGGAGCGTGTTGGCCGTGGAGTGGCAGGCACCCGAGACGAGGCCGTCCACGTCGCCCGATTTGAGCATGAGCGCGCCGAAGAACGTGGCGTCCTTTGCCTGCGCCGCGGCCTGTTCCTCCGTCATGCCCTTGGCCTTTCTGAGTTCATAGAGAAGAGCGGAATAGGCGGGAAGTTTGGGGGACGTTTCGGGGTCGACGATCGTGACGCCCGTGAGGTCCACGTCGGGATTCTTCGCACGGATCTCCGCTTCCTTTCCGAGAAGGACGATCTTGGCGATGCCCTCTTTGACACATACCGACGCGGCCTTGACGACGCGCGCGTCCTCGCCCTCGCACAGGACGATGGTCTTGCCCTTTTTTGCTGCCTTTGCCTTGATGGCTTCTGCGATTGTCATAAAAAATCTCTCCGGAATCACTTTATTTTCCTCTCCGTTTCGTGTATAATAAAACGGAAAGAAATTCCATTCCCCGCTATTATACACCTTTCGGGCGGAATTGTAAAGAACAAGACGGGAAAATTATGAAATTTTGTGCGGTAATTTGCGAATACAACCCCTTCCACAACGGCCATGCGTACCTCTTTCGGGCCATCCGCGAGAGGACGGACGCCGACGCCGTGCTCTGTCTCATGAGCGGAAACTTCACCCAGCGGGGCGAGGCCGCCGTGTTCGGGAAGTACGAGCGGGCAAGCCATGCCGTCCGGAACGGTGCGGACGTCGTGCTCGAACTGCCCGCGGCCTTTGCGACCGCCCCCGCCGAACTCTTTGCCCGGGGCGCGGTGCACATCCTCGCGTCCGTTCCCTCGGTGGACTATCTCGCCTTCGGGTGCGAGAGCGGGAGCGCGGAGGAGTTCCTGCGGACGGCACGCGCAGCCCTTCGGGAGGACAAGCCCTTCCAAAGTGCCCTCAAGGCCCGCATGAAGGAGGGCCTGTCTTATAAGGTTGCCCTCACCGAGACCCTTCTCTCGCTCGAAGAGGGCCTCGACGAGGCGCTCCTGACGCACTCCAACAATATCCTCGGCGTGGAGTATTGCCGTGCGATCTGCATGGAGAACGCGGACATGGTACCCGTCCCCGTTGTCCGAAAGGGTGCAACGCATGCAGACACCGTGCCGATTTCCGACTTCTCTTCGGCGACGGCGATCCGCGGGATCCTCCCTCCCGGGACATGGAAAGAGCGAAACATCCTCCGCCGCAACGTCCCGAGCGACGTCTTTGCGTCTGCCCTCCCGGCAACGCCGCCGCGCGACGGGACTGCCCTTCTCTATGCCCTTCTCCGTGCGGATGAGGAGCAGCTACGGCGGACTCCCGACTGCTCCGAGGGCCTCGAAAACCGTCTGAAAGCGCTCGCAAAGAGCAACCCCGTTCCCGAAGAATTTTTGGAGAAAGCGGCCTCCAAGCGCTACACCCGTTCGCGCATCCGCAGACTGCTCATGCAGAACTTTCTCGGCATCGGGCTCGACGACGTCAAAAAGTTCCTCTCGGCTCCCCTCTACCTTCGCACCCTCGCCGTGAACAAGGAGCGGGCGGAGGATATCCTCTCCGCACTGTCGGAGAGTACTTTCCCCGTCATCGCCCGCAAGAGCGACTATTCGTTGCTCCGCAAGGACGCCCTCGCCTGTTTCGGGATCGACTGCCGCGCGAACGACCTCTACTGCGTCCTGAGCGGAACGCACTGCGGGGACTTTGAGACGAGATTCCTGTGACCCATACAGAAAAACTCCCTCCGCAAGGGAGAGAGCCTTTCTGAGAGAATATGAAAAAATCTTTGGAGAGAGTAATCGGGGAAATTTGTTTTTGTGACTCTATCATACTTCCCCTTCGTGATAGTTTTGTGAAGAAACCATTAAAAGAAAATAAAATCAGAAGCGGGAACGGGCAATGGCATAGGCCGCACGAATGCCGTCCGCGGCTGCCGAAGTGATGCCTCCCGCATAGCCGCAGCCCTCGCCGCAGGGGTAGATCCCCGCAAATCCGGGCGCCTGCATGTCCTCTCCCCGCACGATGCGCACGGGCGAGCTGGTCCGCGATTCCACGCCCGTCAGCACGGCGTCATGCGAGGCAAATCCCGCAAGATGCCTGTCCATATCGGGAATGGCCCGGCGGAGGTTGTCCGCAAATACGGCGGGAAGATAGCTCTCGACGGGCGCAAACGTACAGCCGCGGGCATAGGTGGGAAGGACTTCCCCGAACGAAACGCTCTCCCGTCCCGCAAGGAAATCTCCGACGAGCTGGACGGGCGCACGGTACGCTCCCGCCGCCCGGAAGGCCGCGCGTTCCAGCTTGCGCTGAAATTCCACGCCCGCAAGGGGATGAGGTCCGCCGAAATCCTCCCTCTTTACTTGTACCACGAGCGCGGCATTGGCATTCTTTCCGTCGCGCGCATAATCGCTCATGCCGTTCGTCACGACGCCCTCCCGTTCCGAAGCCGAGGGAATGACCACGCCGCCCGGACACATGCAAAAGGAAAACACGCCGCGCGTGCCCGCATGCGATACGAGCTTGTAATCCGCGGGCGGAAGCAAGGGATAGGCCTCGCCGTACTGTGCCCGCCCGATCGTCTCCTGAAGATGTTCGATACGCACGCCGACGGCGAACTCCTTCTGCTCCATCTCAAGTCCGCGGCCGAGCAGCATTTCAAAGGTATCCCGCGCGCTGTGTCCGATGGCAAGGACGAGGGCGTCGGCATCCTCCAAGACGCCGTTCACGGCGACGGAAGCAAGGTTTCCGTCCCGCATTGCAAAGTCCGTGAGCTTTGCGCCATAGCGTATCTCACACCCGTGTCCGAGAAGGTGGGCTCGGATCGATGCAATGACGCCCTTCAGACGGTCACTTCCGATGTGCGGTTTTCCGAGATAGGAGATCTCCTCGGGCGCGCCGAAGCGCACAAAGAGGTCGAGCACTTCGCGGTTCAAGGGGCTGTTAGTCTGCGTGTTGAGTTTGCCGTCCGAAAAGGCACCCGCACCGCCCTCGCCGAACTGGACGTTGCTGTCGGGGTCGAGTTCGCCGCCCGCAAGAAAGGTCTCAACGTCGCGCGTCCGCTCTTCGACGGGCTTCCCCCGTTCGAGGATGACGCTCCGGATACCGTGTTCGAGGAGCCGCAAGGCGCAAAAGAGACCGGCAGGGCCCGCTCCCGCGATAAAAACCTTGGGCATGGGGCCCCGGATCTTTTGATATCCGGCCGACCCGCGCGGTTCCGCCCTGTCCGAACAGGCCACGGTGTAGACCCATCGGATGTCCGACTTCTTGCGGGCGTCGAGGGATTTTTTGAGGATGCGCAGCTCCTTTACGGGTGCGCCGAGTTTCTTTTCGCACCGCGCTTTGAGGAGCTCCTCGCTCTCCCCCGGGCGGAGCGTCAGACTGAGCGTCGTCATGAAAGCGCCCCCTCCGCCGCCGCATGGGCGGACGCAAAGGCCCACTGGAGATTATAGCCGCCGCATTCGCCGTCCGCGTTGAGGACTTCTCCCGCAAGGAAGAGCCCCGCGGCTTTTTTGCTTTCGAGCGAGTCGGTCACCTCGGACAGTGGCACGCCGCCCTTGGTGACCTGCGCCCCCGCGAATCCGAAGTCGCCCGTCACGGGAAGGCGGAAGTCCTTGATGAGCGAAATGAGCGTTCCGCGGTCGCCCGCCGCCCTGCGATACAGGACGCGCGCAAGGCCGTTGGGCACAACGCACAGGAGCATGTCCTCGTTCTCCCCGTGCGAAAGCGCTTCCCGAAGCGTCTCTTCGTCTGTCCCGGGAAGAAGATCGACAGAGAGGACGTCCCCCTCCTTCGCATACGACGAGGCACGGAATACGGCGTCGCCGGAGACCCCTCCGTCCGCGAAGAGCACGTCCCCCCGCGTTTCGAAGAGCGCCTTTCCGCCGCGTAGCACGCGGAGCGCCGCATCCATGCGGATGCCCTTGAGCCCGCGCACGAGGGCGGGGTCGCAGCGCAGCTTTCCGAGAGCGGGAGCAAGCGGGGTGACCGAATGCCCGAGTTCGCGCGCCAGGAGATAGCCGTCGCCGTCCGTTCCGAAGTTGGGACCCGCACAGCCGCCCGCCGCCAGAATGACCTTGTCCGCGGTCATGCTTCCGCCCTCCCATTCGAGAAGGAAGGTCTCTCCCTTTGCGATGTGCTTCACACGGACGCCGCAGCGCACCTCGGCGCCCAACCGCGCAAGTTCCCTGCGGAAGAGGTCGGTCACCGCGGAGGCCTGCCGTGAGGCAGGATACACCCTTCCGCGTTCATCGGGCACGAAGATGCCGCCCATGGAGGAGAGGAACGCGACGGTGTCTTGGGCCGGGAAGGCATGGAGAATGCGGGCGACCTTGGGAAGATCGTCCGAGAAATAGTGGGAACTGTCCATCCGGAGGTTGGTGACGTTGCCCTGCCCGTTGCCCGTGGCGGAAAGTTTCCTCCCCACGCGCTCCCCGCGCTCGAGCACGCACACGCGTTTTCCCGCCCGAGCGAGGAATACGGCACAGGCAAGACCTGCCGCACCGCCTCCGATCACCGAAATTTTCTGCATATTTTTATCTTATCGCAACTAAAAAAATTTGTCAATGGATTGACAGGGCCGTTTTTTTGTGTTATACTATAAAAAAACGGAGATGAATCACTATGGATATCATGAAATTCATTGAAGAGAACCTTGTTCTCGTCATTATCCTTGCCGTGATCGCGGTCCTCATCATCGCACTGCTCATCGCGATGATCGTACTGCAGTCCAAGGCCAAGAAAAAGGCCAAACAGGTAGCCGCCGAAGAAGCCGCGCTCAAAGAGCAGCAGGAACAGGCAGCCGCCGAAAAGGCCCAAGCGGAGAAGCAGGCCGCGCCCGCTCCCGCCGAACAGAAGAGCGCAGCCGTAAAAAAGCCCGCCGTCAAAGCCAAAACCGATGAAAAGGAGGATCATATGAAAACCAACGAGACCAAGCCTGCAGCAAAGCAATCGAGACCCACGTCCCCCTACGTCTTCAAGCCCTCTACGGCTACGCCCGCAGAGAAGAAGAACGAGACGCCCGCAAAGTCCGGCGTCGGCGGCAAGTGGGTCGTCGAAGAAGTGAAAGGCAAGTTCTGGTTCAGCCTCTATGCGCCCAACGGTCAGGTCATGCTCGAGAGCGCCACGCCTTATGCAACCCTTCAGAATGCTAAGGCCGGCATCAAGACGTATCAGGACAACATCGCCGCAGGCCGCCTTGAGATCACCGAACACAAGAACGGCGACTTTCAGGTACAGGTCCTCAACGCACGCGGCGGCCTTCTGTCCACGAGCTCGACGTATTCGTCCCGCAGCCAGGCAGAGAGCGCTTCCGCTTCCATCAAGCGTTGGGCAACCTCGAACGTGATCGAAGAAGCCGAAAAGGAATAATTCCGACACACGAGACAATACCCCGCAGCCGAGCGGGGTATTTTTTCGTGGATACTTTTTCAAAACTTTCACGGTTCAGTCCTTGACAATTGCGGGGAAACGCGATATAATAGTCTCATTATGAATCTTTTACTCGCTTGGCCGCTGTATACTCCGGATACCATCTGGCCCCAATTCAAAGAGGAACAGATCGCAGGGCTCTTTACCCCCACACACTTTATCGTGCTTGCCGCGTACGCCCTTTTGCTCGCGGTCGCCCTCTTCCTCTCGCGGAAACTGACCGAAAAGGGAGTACGGCGTGCGACGGTCATCGTCGGAGCCCTCTCGACCGTGTGCTACATCCTCAAGAGCTTTTACCGCTCTTTTCTCCGCGATCTCGGAGGCATGCTCCCCATCTATGTGTCCGATCTCTACATCTTCGCCTCGTGGTTCACGCTCTCGAAGAACAAGCACATCAAGCGTCTCGGCGAGTGCTTCATCTCCTTCGGAAGCACCACGGCGGGCATCGCGTACATCCTCTTCCCCACGACGTCGCTGCTCGTCTTTCCCGTCTGGCATCCCATCTCCATCCACGGGATCCTCTACCATTGGGCCATCCTCTATATCGGGATCCTGACGCTTTGGAAGGTCTACCGTCCCAAGGCGAGCGACTTTTGGTACTTCTTCTCCTTTATGACCTTCTTCACGGCGATCGCGCTCGTGCTCAACAACGCGCTCCCCGAACTCGGGCTCAACTTCATGTTCGTGAGCCTGCCCATCGCCATTCCCATTCTCGATTGGGTCTATGCCGCATCGCCCGTGCTCTACACGATCGTCGTGTACCTCGCGCAGACGGTGGCGCTCTATTGGGTGTGGTACGGCGGATGCGTCCTCGCACGGAAGCGCAAAGAAACCCGCATCGGCGGGGAAGCGGGTCTCCGGGCCGAATGATCTGATTCAAAAATGATTTGATGATAACAGAAAGCGGGGTGCGAAATTCGCGCCCCGCTTTTGCATGGGATCCCCTTTCAGAGCTGCTCGATGGCCGAAAAGACGTCTGCAAGTTCGTCGGTGGAGGCCGCCTCGATCTTGCCGGCGCCCACCAGTCCGCTCAGAGCGGGAGAGATGGGCATACGCGCAGATGCGCGGACATGGTATGCCTCTTTGAGCTCCTCGACCTTGCTCTTGCCGAAAATTTCGTGCCGCGTTCCGCAGTCGGGACACTCGAAATAGCTCATGTTCTCGACGAGCCCCACGACGGGAACGTGCATCATTTCCGCCATCTTCACCGCCTTGGAGACGATCATTTCCACAAGGTCCTGCGGCGTGGTGACGATGACGATGCCCGAGACGGGCAGGCTCTGGAACACGGTGAGCGGCACGTCGCCCGTTCCCGGCGGCATGTCGATGAAGAGATAGTCGAGGTCGCCCCAAGCGACGTCCGTCCAGAATTGGAGCACGGCGCCTGCGATGAGTGCACCCCGCCACACGACGGGATCGCCCTCATGCTCGAGGAGACAGTTCATGCTCATGAGCTTGATGCCGCCCTCTGTCGTGACGGGAAAGATGCTCTCCCCGTCTCCGCGGGCGGGTTCGGCCACGCCGAAGGCCTTGGGGATCGACGGACCCGTGATGTCGGCGTCGAGAAGCCCGACCCGGTACCCCCGTGCGGCGGCACGGACGGCGAGAAGCGAGGCCACGAGGGACTTGCCCACGCCCCCCTTTCCGCTCGCCACGGCGATGACCCGCCCGACATGCGTACCGGCATGGGGCTCCTTTAAGAAACTCTTCGTGCGGGAAGAACACGTTTCGCCGCACGAGGAGCAGTCGTGATTGCAATCGGACATAGCACTCCTCCTTCCCCGCTTTCGGGGTCACTGAAATTATAGCACGAACGGAGACGGATGACAACCCTTTTCCGTGAATTCCCATGTAAAATCGCTTGCAAATTTTTTCGGATTGCGGTATACTATCCTTGCTGTGATAGGCGGGGAGTTAGCGGTGCCCTGTATCTGCAATCCGCTATAGCAGAGCCGAACGCTTTTCTCGGTATGATCTATGGGAGGCTGCGCGCAATAAGGACCGTTGATCACAAGGTCTCATGCAACGTCTGCCCGCGAACCGTGTCAGGGTAGGGATACAGCAGCACTAAACGGTGTCCGGCGTGTGCCATGAGGTAGCTTTGTCGGAGGCACCTGTTGCGTTCCCGCTTCGGTAGATCATAACAAAAAAAGCCCTCACAGTTTTTTTCGTCTCACAGCGCGCCGCCGCGACGTTTGTCGCGGCGGCGCTTCTTTTTTGCATCCATATGGCCGTATTCTCCCATCGCCATGGGAACAGGTCGGCATATGGTCTCATGAACAGACAAAAATACGCCGGACCCGCAGGGGCCCGGCGCACGGTCGTTCCTCTTACTTCATGAATGCAAGAAACGCCTTGTAGTTGCTGTACACGTCGGCCTTGGAAACGACTTCCCACGGTGCGTGCATGGAGATGACGGGAACGCCGAGGTCCACCGTGTCGATGTTGAGCTGGGCGACGAACTTTGCGACCGTACCGCCGCCGCCCGCGTCCACCTTGCCAAGCTCGGCCGTCTGCCAGACGACGCCCTCCCGGTCGAACATGGCGCGCACTTCGCCGACAAATTCCGCACTCGCATCGTTCGATCCGCTCTTGCCGCGCGCGCCCGTGAACTTGCACATGGCGGTGCCGCAGGATATCATGGCCGAATTCATCTTTTCGTACACGTTTGCGAAGTTGGGATCGTAGGCTGCGGTGACGTCCGAGGAGAGACACTTGGAGTGTGCGCGCACCTTGCGGAAGTTGGCACCGAACGCCAGCGCGATCTCCTCCATGAGGTCCTCATAGACCTTGCACTGGATGCCCGTCGTGCCTTCGCTGCCGATCTCTTCCTTGTCGACGAGCATGGCGAGCACGGTGTGCTCCGTCTCGTTGTCGAGCACGGCGGTGAGGGCGGGATAGGCGCATACCCTGTCGTCATGGCCGTATGCACCGATGAGCGCACGGTCAAAGCCGACGTCGCGGGCGGGATAGGCGGGCACGGCGGACAGTTCGGCAGAGAGGAAGTCCTCCTCGAGGATGCCGTACTCCTTGCGGAGCAGTTCGAGCACGGTAAGCTTCACCTTGTCCTTGACGTCCTCGTCCGCATAGGGAAGGCCGCCCACGAGCACGTTGAGCTGTTCGCCCTCCACGATCTTTCCCGCGGAGCCGGACATCTGTTCGCCGCCGAGATGGGGAAGCAGATCGTCGA
>CANQUL010000055.1 GCA_947627015.1 uncultured Clostridia bacterium
CTCGGATACGGGGCTGAATTTACTATTGTAATTTGACGACTTGTGGTATAATAAATACCATGAAAAGCAAGAGGGGGCTCTATGTTGACGTATCATAATCTCAGCGGCTATCTCAAATCAAAATATCACGGCAAGGTGGCAAAGATCTGCATCGACGGCGGGTTCACCTGTCCCAACCGCGACGGCACATGCGGGTTCGGCGGCTGTATTTTTTGCGGCGAGCGCGGAGCGGGGGAACATATCAATCCTCTCGGCTCCATCCGTTCGCAAGTCGAATCCTATTTCTCAAAACAGCCCAAAGCGGATAAGTTCATCGCCTATTTCCAGAATTTCACCAACACTTATGCTCCCGTTGACGTATTGAAGCGGAGATACGACGAGGCCCTGATCGATCCCCGGATCGTCATCCTCGACATCGGAACGAGACCCGACTGTATCAACGAAGAGGTCGTCCGGTTATTAGCAGAATACAATAAAAATTACGAAGTTTGGGTCGAACTCGGTCTGCAAACGGCAAACGATGCGACGGCGCAGTTCATCAACCGGGGGTACGGACGCGACGTTTTCGCGAATGCCGTTGCGCTGCTCCATAAGTACGGGCTCAGGATCGTCGTGCATTTGATCATCGGATTGCCCGGGGAGACGCAGGCAGATGTCGAAAATACCGTAGCGTACCTCAATCAATTCCCGATCTGGGGGCTGAAGATCCACTCGCTCTACGTCATGAAGGATACCGCCCTCGAAAAACTGTATCATACGGGAGCGTTTGTTCCGCAGTCGATGCGCGAATACATTGACAGTGCGGTCTATGTCCTGACGCATGTGGATCCCGACCTCATAATCCATCGGCTTACGGGGGATTGTCCCAAGGATCTGCTCGTGGCTCCCGATTGGAATGAGAAAAAGACGGAGATCCTGAACACGATCACTTCGATCATGGAAAAAAACCAATATACACAAGGAATTTTCTTTTAAGAAAAACGGGGGGATGACGGAATGATACCTGCGTTTGAATCTGTAACCAACAGAAAAATAAAAGTCTTTATCTCGTCCACATTCCGTGACATGAATCCGGAGCGCGATATCATTGTCAATAGTGTTTTTCCCCGTCTGCGCGATACGTTCAAGGACAGATTGGCCGATATTGTCGAGGTCGATTTACGGTGGGGCATTACGGAGGAAATGGCGGAAAGCGGCAAAGTGCTCGAGATCTGCATCGGCGAAGTATTGCGTTGCGCTCCGTTTTTTGTGGGTCTGTTGGGCGACAGATACGGATCTCCCGCCAGCAAGGAGGAGATCGATGCCTTGCCGAGCAGCTACAAGAAGGCCATCGGCGAAGGGATCCAAGAGGGGATCAGCATCACGGAATTGGAGATGCGAGCGGGCGTCTTTGTCCCGCGGCATGCTTCCTGTTCCTGCTTTTTCCTGAAGAGCAATTACAATCCCACCGAAGGGACGGATGCGCAGAATCGTCTGAAGGGCCTGCGGGACTATGTGGTCGATACGCAGGATTATTCCTACTACGCTTCGGTCGAAGAGTTGGAGACGCTCTTATTCGACGCGTTAAAGGACTATATCGATCGGGAACTTCCGGACAATCCCGAGCTTCCGTATGGCGACGAGAGCTATTTTTCCCATCTGAATGTCCTGAAGTCGGGCGCGGCGAAGTATGTCCCGAACTATCGTCAGATAAAGAAATTTCAGGATATCATTCAAATCAAGCGGAAATTGTATCTGTGCGGAGAGAAGGGGACGGGGAAGACCGCATGCCTTTCGGAATTGGTGCGGAGAGAGGGGATCATCCGAAATCAAACGGTTTTCTTCCATTATACGTCCGCCGGGAACGAGAGCACCCACATCAATCATATCTTTTATCGGCTCTGGCTGTTTCTGCGTTCCGTTACAAACAGCAGCGAGCGTGTCGTAAACGACAATTACGGCGATGCGGTCCGCAATATCTTGCTGCATGAAACGTTGGATGAACCGGTCACCCTGTTCTTCGATGCCGTGGAGCAGATCGACGACAAGGCCGCCGTTTTCAAACTGTTCAATCTGGCGGAAGCCAATCCCCGGATCCATGTGGTCTGCTCGGGAACGATTTTTTATAAGTATCTCGAACAGTTCACCTGCGCCGTAAGGCCTTTGACGCCGAAGCAGGTAGAAAGCATCACGCGGAATTCACTCAAAAAGTTCGGAAAAATGCTGGACGATGAGGACTATATTGCCCTGAAAAACCATCCGCTTTGCGCAAATCCGCTGTTTTTGGATGTTCTGATCGCGCAGCTCCGCATGTACGGTGCATACGAATCCTTAAAGGACTTCCTCAAACGTCTGTTGGATGCCAAAAACGTTGCGGATCTCTTTGCTACCATCCTGTCCCGTCTTGAGAACTATTTCGTGCAGAAAAATTTGGAGACGGAAAAGATTTACGAGGCGCTCGCGCTGTTGGTCTATTCCTACGAAGGGGTGAGCGAGACGGAAATCCAACGGATGCTCCGCTTCCCCAGCCTTGCGTGGAGCGTTCTGTATTCCACGATCGAGAACTTTGTCATCGAGCATGACGGACTTCTCCGTCTGAATCATGACCTGATCGTCGAAGCGATCAAGACGCAGTTGTCCCGTCGTCCGGTCGAATATGAGCAGTTCGTCAAGGAGACCGTGATCTCGGATTTCCGCACGCCCTCTCCGAGGAGATACAAGGAAGTAACGTATCAGCTGCGGAAATTCCACGAGATCGATCGGCTTCTCGAAGTTATGAAGGAGGCGGACTGCCTGCTCTACCTGGCAAAGCACGAGGACCATCTCCTGATCAGTTGTCTGTCCGTCCTGACGGAGAGCCAGAAGCAAATTGCCGACGGACTGCTGCCCGAAATTGCTTCGGAAGACATCCCTTTGATCTCCTCTTCGTTCTGCCGTTCGGGATGTTTCTATGCTTGCATCGATGTGGCGGAAGAGGCAAAAAACAGGGACGTCGGGGAACAGATCTATATCGGAGCATTGGATCAATACACGAGAGCGGTCTATAAATTGGCCAAAAACCGATACCGCGATGCCTTAAAGGCATATCGGGAGTTGTGTGACTATTATAAATCCGTCTATCCCGATGATATCATCGGCTATGTCTCGAGATATTTTCTTGAGGGAGTCACATACAACAGCGCCGGATATCTGGACAAAGCGCTCGAGATCTATGAGTTTTGCGCCAAACAGTTTTATGAGCATGGGATCCGGACTACGCAAGTTGCTTGGGCAATGGACAATCTGGGGAACGGTTACTATAAGAGCGGACAACTCGGAAAGGCAAAATCGGTAGGACAGTATGCGATCAAGACCTGCATTCAGCTGTGCGGAGCATTTTCTTCGGAAACCGCATGGGCGTACTGTTACGCATGGTCGGCGCTCTATGCTTCGGGGGAACAGGAACAGGCATTGGAGATGGTGAAAGAGGCATATGAAATTTACAACGAACTCTATATGCACTCCGGGATCGAGTTTGCTTGGGCTGCAAATAATTACGGAACGGCAAAGGCGTTTAACGGCAATTACAATGAAGCGATTCAGCTGTATCGGGCCTGTATCGATATCAACAATTTGACGATAAAGAAAGAGGACAGACCGCATCCCTATTCGCTCACCGCTTACAATAACATAGCAAATGTCCTGTATCTCATGGGGAATACGGAGGAAGCGATCCGGGTATTAAGATTCACATATGAGCAAAGCGTAAAGAAGAACGGCATCGATCACGTTTATACCGTCAATTTCCTTCTCAACTACGGTATCATGACGTCCGATATCCAAATGCTCACGCAAGCCGTTCGCGGATATGAAAAGATCAATTCGACTTTGCCGGATCTCTATTATGCGCTGCTGATGCGGGCGAAGTTGTATCTGTCTCAAAACAACGATAAAATGTTTGAAGAGGATCTGAAGCGCTGTAATGCCTATGTTACCGACGAGCCGACAGTCATCGAGTATCTCAGGACCGCATTGCTTTCCAAGGGCAAAAAACGGAAACTTCCCGAGCAATTGGCGGGATTCGAAAAATACAATCTGTATCTGACGCACAACAATAATTCCTGCATGATCCTTTTGCCGAAAATTTAAGGAGGGTACCTATGGGGGAACCAAGCGCCTTCGAGCGGGAAAAACTTGTCATCGGCATCCTGTATTCCGAGGAGACGGTCTTAAATACGGCGCTCTCGGAATTGATCAAATTATACGGGCAGATCGACAGCCGGTCGGACAGCTATTCTTTTTCGGACTTTTCCCGGTTTTATGACCTTGAGATGCACGGCTCGGTGCGGCGGCAATTCTTCAGCTTTGCGGAGTGCGTGGATCCCTCGGAATTGGCCGAGATAAAGCTCCGGACCAATCAATTGGAGAAGAAGTTCACGGTCGACGGGGACAGAAGGATCAATCTGGATCCGGGCCTTATCAGTCATGGGAAATATGTCATGGCAACGACAAAGAGCGCGAGCTTTCGCATCCCGCTCTCCGAGGGGATCTATGCCGAATTATCCCTGTGCTATTCGAGAAAATCCTGGCATGACTTCTATTGGACGTATCATGACATCAAAATGCCCGAGACAAAAGCATATTTGGAGACGGTAAGAGACATATACCTCGATCAAAGGAAACAATGGATCCGGTCAAAATAAGGCATCCGCGGTTGAGCCTTCCGTGCCGATCCTGTCCGGCCGATAAAGATTCGGCAGAACGTTCGGGCAGCACGCCGGCGGCGATCCATTTGTCAAGAAAAAATCCGGGAGTGAGATCTCCCGGATTTTTTTCTTGACCTGTTCAAAGGCATATTCGGGCGGCCTTGCGGGTCGCTTTTGTCCGGATCCTCCGGCCGTGCGTTTAAGTTACGCCCGCTCCCGTGGAGTTTACGACATCGGTCTTGACGCGGCCGCCGATTTTCGGTAAAATAAAAATGGGGCCGAATCGTTCGACTGTCGAAGTTTTTTCGGGAGGGATATTGACGTTCGGCGAAAAAAGGTTTATAATAAATTTGCCGTGATGCGGTGTAAGGAGGGATGGAAATGGAATTTTCGATCGCGATTGTCGAGGACGAGAGGGAACCGTCCGAAACGCTGCGGAATCTGATCCTCGGACATCCTGCGGCCCGTAAGCACATCTTTCACATCGACCTTTATCCCGACGCGGAATCCTATTTCGCCGACAGCACCTATCATCATGCCGTCTTTCTCGACATTCAGATGCCGGGCATCGACGGAATGGAGGCTGCCCGCAGGATCCGCAAGACGGAAGGGGAAGATATCTTGCTCGTTTTCGTTACGGGGCTTGCGCAGTACGCCGTGGAGGGATATGAAGTAAGAGCCTATGACTTTATTCTGAAACCGGTTTCCAAGGCGAATTTCGATATGAAGTTCGAGCGCATCTGCAATCGTCTCATGCACAGTTTCGACGAGCTCATCCTCACCGTGCGCACGAAGCGGGGCGCAAGCCGTGTCTCCACCTCCCGGATCACCTATATCGAGGTGCGCAACCACGATCTGGTATTTCACACGCTCGACGGCGATCTCGAGACGCGGGCAACGCTCGGCGCACTCGAAGAAAAGCTTCGGGACTATCATTTTGTCCGCTGTAATTCCTGTTATCTTGTCAATCTGAAATTCGTGAAAGAATTTTACGGGGAATTCGTCGTGGTGGGCAAGAGCGAACTCAAAATGAGCCAGCCCCGCCGTACGGCCTTTTTGCGGGAATTCGCAAAGTACACGGGGGGAACGATATGACGGATATCCTGATCGCCTCGCTTTCCACGGCCATCATGACCTTGGAGATCCTCGCGGGCGAATGTGTTTTCGCAACGCTGCTCTCCCGGCGGAAATTTTTTCCGCTGCGTCTCGTCGGGTCCGCAATGATCGGGATCAACGTCCTCATCACCATCCTGCTCCTGTATTCCCACTTCTCGGGCAATATTTTCATATACGGAACGACAAGCGGCCCGGAAGATGCCGTCTTTCAGCTGTTTTTCTATATCCTCGCCTTTGCATTTACCGTCGGCATGGTCCGCTTCTGTTATCGCGGATCGATGTTCACCATTCTGTTCTATTGCTCGGGCGGCTATGCGGTCCAGCACATTTCCGTCAAGATCACCGAACTGATCCGTCTCGCCATTCCGTTCGATCATCCGCTCTTTTTCTATGTGATCGAAATTCCCATTTGCGCCGCGGTCTATCTGGCGGTATATTTTCTCTTCCTCCGCGGGCGGGTGATGCCCAAGGGCGACAGGGAGATCCGCGGAAAGGTCGTATTGTGTCTGGTGGTTCTGTTTATCTGCGTGGGGATCTCCCGCATGACGACGGCAGACGATACCCGCAGTATCATTGCGGTCATCGCGGAGTGCACCTATGCGATCGTGAGCTGTTCTTTGGTCCTCGGAATGCTCTTTACCATGACGGAAAAGAGCTCGATGGAGGACAAGGTGGATGCCATGTCCGAGATGCTGCACCGTGAACGGGCGCAGTATCTTCTTTCCAAGGAGACCATCGAGCTCATCAACATCAAGTGCCACGATCTCAAATATCAGATCAAGGCGCTCAAAGAGGGGAGAAACTCGCCCGAGCGCTTTGAGGAGATCGAAAATGCGATCGTCATCTATGATTCGGGGGTAAAGACGGGCAACGACGCTCTCGACGTCATCCTGACCGAAAAGAGCCTCTTCTGTGAGCGCAATAACATTCTGCTCACATGTTCTCTCAACGGCCGCGACCTCGGGTTTATGGACGAAGTGGATATCTATACCCTCTTTGGGAATGCCATGTCTAACGCGATTGAGGGCGTGAGCTCGGTGGAAGACCGGTCGGAGCGTGCGATCTCCGTCAACGGACAAACGGTGGGGGGGGTGTTCTCCGTTCACATCGAAAATTATTTCAGCGGCCAGATCCGGTTTGAGAACGGATTGCCCGTAACGTTCAAAGATAAGCGCGAGCACGGATACGGGATGAAGAGCATGGAACGTATCGTCAAACAGTACGGGGGGATCTTCTCCGCTTCGGCAACGGGAAACCGGTTCAGCCTCGACATGGTATTCCCGCTTCCGCATAAACCGTGATATTCCGATCCGAAAACCAAAAAGCGCATACCTGCACGGTATGCGCTTTTTATATTTTTTTGTAAAGTACACATGCTTTCATCGGGGCATCCCGCAAGGTCCGATCTCCGCAATCTTGTCGGGATCGCCTCATGGATTTATCACAAAAGTGAACAATTTATCATAGATTACGACAATATCGAACGAGAGTACGACAACCCTATTGACATTTTCGAAAATGAATGTATAATCTTCTTGCAAGTCAAAAATCAAGGAGGTAAATGGATGGCTGCAAACAAAAAAGGCTTTGCCGCGCGCATCATTCTCTCGATCCTGACGGGAATTTTCCTTTCCCTTACGATCCTGATGATTGTGGGCGCGGCAGTAGCGAACTACTATGAGGCAACGTTGAATGCGTTCTTTCACACGTCCTCATCCGTGATGGTTGACATCGAAGACGGAGAAGTCGTCGACGCCGAGTACTTCAAATCTTCCTTTGTCACCAAGAACGGGGGATTCGACGACGAGGCACTTTGGGATTACGATCTGCGCGTTTCCCAACAGGTCGTCAACGAGGGATGCGTGCTCCTGTGGAACGAAGGCGGCGCGCTTCCTTTGAACAAGGGTGCGAGCGTGAGTCTCTTCGGGAACACATCGGTGAACTTTGTGTATACCGGTTCGGGCTCCGGCTCCATCAACATTTCGGATGCGATCGATCTCAAGACCGCCCTCGAGCAGTATGACTTCAAGGTCAACAAGACGCTGTGGGACTTTTACAGCACGGGCCGCGGAAGCAAGAATGCGGGCTACGGCATTACGCAGGCGGGCGGCGGCGACATGTCGGGATACACCATGTATGTGAAGGAAGCTCCGTGGACGGAAGTCTCGCGCACGGAAAATTCCTTTGCGGACTACGGTGACGCGGCGATCTTTGTGCTCGGCCGCAGCGGCGGCGAAGGACGGGATATCCTTGCAAGCGGAAACCCCGACACCTATGACGGCAACTATCTTGAACTCAGCCCCGCAGAGGCGGATGTTCTCGACAATCTCGTCCGTCTCAAGGGCGAGGGCGTGTTCCAAAAGGTCGTTCTTCTCATCAACTCCGGCAACCCGGTGCAGTTCAAGCGTATTGCAAACTATCCTCTACAACTCGAACGACCGAGAGATCAAACAACTTGACAAAAAGCAATTAAAAGAGGCAGAAGCTGCCGAAAATCTCGAAGAGATAATTCGTTGGCTTTTGTTGGATTTGTTGCCGTTCACTCATTGGTATTACAGCGTCGGAGAGTTCTGCCGCTACCTTATGAGGTACTATCTCTTTGACGAGGATAAAATAGACGAAGATATAGCGAAATACAAAGAAGCCGCAGACGAAGAAGAACGCTTGCACTTTGAAGAATATTACGGCGAACGTCCGCCCATTGTGCAAGCCGTCTATGTGCGACTTATGATGGAAATGAACCGTCGGCAACAATCGGGACTTCACGACTCGGACAAAACCTATACGAGCATCTACTCCACGGCGGAGAAGATCGCAAGCCGCTTAAAAATATCCACCTACGACTTCCTCACTCGACGCTTTTATCCGTTCTTTGCAAAGTCAAGGAACAAGCGTATCGAGCAATTCTACAAAGCCTATTCGGGCAAAAAGTTACCAAAATAAAAATTTTTGTAATCGACTAATAATTTCGGCGTTTCCGTGGCTTACAATTAGAGGGAGTATCGAAATGTGAACAGACAGTCCTTGAACAAAGGGCTGTTTTTTCTGCCCTCGAAAGGAGGTGAAACAAGATTTACAAGTATTACGAAAACAAAATGGGGATGCCCAAGCCAAAGTTTCCACGGGACAAGCACGCAACCATTTCCGTCATATCGCATAAGGCGCAAGACTTTCCAAGTATAGACGAATACCTTTCAGACTGCGAACAGCGATATAAGGTAGAATA
>CANQUL010000056.1 GCA_947627015.1 uncultured Clostridia bacterium
GGAACACGCCGAAGGTCGTACTTGCGATGCGGTTGACAAAGGGGCTCCGGAAGTGGACATTCTTGAAGAAGAGGAAGGCAAACAGCGCGGGGAAAAAGGCAAACGGCATGTTGACTTCCGCGGACAGGGCAAAGAGCGCAACGCTCACCCGCGGGAACCCCTCCACCGTCTGGGCGACGTAGGCAAGAATCACCATGCTCGCGAGCGAGAGGAGGACGGTGCAGAAGAGGGCGATCGCCCAAACATGTTTCTTTTCGAAGAGGGCATGCGGGTGCAGGCGGATGTACGAGGCGACAAAGTACAGGACGAGGAACCAGCCGATGTAGTTCAGCGCAAAGGAGGAGTAGAACAGCGCACCGAGGACGCAGTAGATCCCGAACGTGAGCAGGATCAGGAGCAGGTGCTTCCGCTTTCCGAGATGCGCGACGAGCACGTTCAGAAAGGGGACGGTGAGGTAAAAGATCAGAAAGCAGCCCGTAAAGTTCTGTTCGAGCCGCGAAAAGGGGAGCACGGCGCGGAGGAGATCCTTCCACGAAAAGGGCTCATACCCCGTCACCGTCACGACGGTAAAGATCAGAATGCCGTAGAACTGCGCTTCCGCAAGGATCGCAAAGAACTTTTTCGGCTTCAGCTTCATTTGGCACAGAAAGTACCCCGAGATAAGGACAAAGCCGTCGATGCCCGCCTTGCCCCATGCGCCGACTGCCGCAAGACACAGGGAGGGGAAGGAAAAGGGCTCCGCGGCCGCAAGGTCCATGATGCCCGAATGGACGACAAAGTGATGCGCCACGATCAGGAACATCAGAAGGATGCGGAAGAGTTCGAGCCCGGAGTCCCGTTCCGCAGGGGGGGGTTAACGGGTTTTTCTGTCAAAGTTTCTTTTGTATCGTACATAAAGGGCTTCCGTGCCCGGCTTGCGGGCGTATGCCAAACAAAATGAGAATACGATGATTATAAATAAATTTGACGGAATTGTCAACCGAATTTCGGGCCCGTCGGAAGAAAATTCGGCCGAAAGAAAGAATTTATCCCCGTACCTCGGACATGGTATGGGGATAGCAGTTCTAAAAGATATTTTCGATGGCCGGGCGATACGTTGCGGGCAGACATTCGGTAAGGTGCAGCAGGATCTCGAGCTTGGGCAGGGCGAGTTCGTAGTTCTTCTCGGCCACGAGACGCACCGTTTCGGACATGTAGTCGTCGATGCGCGAGATGTCGTTGTGCGGGATCCAGGTATGCAGGCGGGATTTTTTGCTCTCCCAAGCCGTCTGTACGGCCTTTGCATCCTCGCCGCTCGCCTCTTCCCGTTCCGCCTTGTCATAGAGCGTTTCGAGTTCCTCGCGGAAGGAGGAAAATTCCCGGTCCACATAGAACCATTCAAAGATGCCGAGCCCGAAGAGAAGGGCCGTTGCCACAAGGATTGCCGTCAGAGTTTTTACCATATGTATGCCCGGAAGGGGCGGTCACCACGCGACGCCGTTCGGGTATTCGGCGTGAAAGACGCGGTACTTCTGCCCCTTGACCTGAAGGTACATTTTGCCCGTTCCGTCGGCCGTCAGAATGAGCACCTTTTTGAGCTTCTTCACGCCCTGTTTTTGCACCTGTGTGCGGAAAAACGCCTCATCGAGCCCCGAAATGCGGATGTTTTCGGCATCGAATTTCCCGTTGTCGACGATGACGAGGGGCATGGACGTCTGCATGCTCTCATACTCCTTTTTAGGCAGGGCGGAGAACTGGCCGTTGGCCTCATAGAGCGCATAGTCCACGCAGTCGGGCGAAAAGTAGCCCGCCGTCCGCAGGCTCTCCATGAGGTCGGAGACATCGAGCTTGTTGCGCTTCAACTGATAGTCGTCGATGCCGTTTTTGTTGATGACGAGGCTGGGTTTTCCGCTGACAAAGGTCCTGAGCGGACGCACTTTGAGGTCGACGAGGGTCATCAGTTCGTGAAGAACATAGATGGTGATGACGGAGACGATGCCGTAGAGAAGGGGGATGGCGGTATCGGACATGGGGATACAGGCAAGCTCGGCAATGAGCAGCGTGATGACGAGTTCAAAGGGCTGCATCTCGCCGATCTGCCGCTTTCCCATGAGCCGCATGATGAGGAGCAGCGTAAAAAAGAGGATGGCGGTCCGGATGATCACAAGTACCATATAACGAATGTTGCGGAATTTTTTGCGAAAGTATTCCTCATTTGCCCGAAATCGGTTGCAAAATGCGCCGCCGCATGCTATGATAGGAACGAAGAGTAGCCAAGGCGCGTAAAGTGTTGCGAAACGGGACGTTGTTCGCAAACGAAAGGGCGGGGAAATTTGTTGCCGGAAAAACCGGCATCCCCAAGTCCTGCGGTGCCGCGGCGCGTCCGCTCGGATCTGCGCTTTGTGCGCAAACATCGCGGACCTCCTCACGGGAGGTTTTTTTATGCAAAAAAGCAAACTGTTCGTTTTCTTGAATGCCCTGCTGTTCGCGGCTTCCGTCCTGCTCCTCCTCTGCGGAGTTTTTGTGCAGGCGGGCTTCTTTGAGGGGGGCATGCCCGCGATCGCTGCCTTCTATACGCTCTCTGCACTCGTCTTTTTCCTCTGGCTCTTCCTGCTTTTTGTGCGAAGGACGGAGAAGCGGACGGAGAAAACGCGCACGCATTCGCTCTTTGAACGGATCTTTCTCTCCGAGATCATGCTCGAGGGCTCTGCGTCGCGCCGCATCGCCCTCACCGGCGTGACGGCGGCGCTGTGCATTGTCTCCAACATGTTCGAATTCCGCTTTGCGGATATCCAATTCTCCCTGACCGTCTTTACCTCGGCGCTCGCGGGCATCCTCATCGGGCCCTTCTTCGGATTTGTCGCCGTCTTTTTGGGCGATGCCGTCGGCTATGTCGCGAACAGCTGGGGATATCTCTATCTGCCGTGGGTGGGGCTCTCCTGCGCGGTGATGGCTCTCCTTGCGGGGCTTGTCATGAAGCTCCCGTTCCGGTTCCGCGGAAGCGGCTATGCAAAGCTCGCCCTTCTCTGCATTCTGATCCTCGTCGTCTGCTCGGTCGGGATCAACACCACGGGGTTCTATTTCTACTATACGTCGATCGGATTTTCGGGCAAGGCGCTCGGGCTCATCGAAGAGCATTTCGGCGGCGGGGTGACCTACTTTGCTTATGCTGTGGTGCGCCTGCTCTTTATGGGACAGATCTGGAACAATCTCCTGAATTATGTGCTCCTCTTCGCGGTCATGCCCATGCTGTCCGCGGTCAAACCGCTCCGGATCCGCTTCGAATGACCTCCTGCGGGGAAGCGGAGATGCGCGCATTTTCCGACTTGTCTTGCTTTTCGGGAGGGGAAGTGCCCTTCCTCGATTGAAAATTTCAAAAACTTTTCTCCGTCAACCGCTTGCGGTTGACTTTTCTTTTCCGCAAGTGGTATAATAGAGATACCAAGGTAAAAGGAGACGCCTATGGACCTCTTGCTCGCCAATCCCATGTTCGGCGCATACGACAAGGGCATCTATGTCTTTACGCTGCCCATCCAGTACTATGCGCTCTTTATCGTGAGCGGCATGATCATCGCCTCTCTGCTCTCCGCACTCCTCATGAAGCGCCGGAATATGGACCCCAACTTTATTTTTACGCTCTTTGTGTTCTGTATTCCCACGGCGATCATCGGCGCGCGGCTCTTTTCCTGTCTCACCGATCCCAACCTCGGAATCGGCGCGCTCTTCAAGTTCCCGTGGGAGGGCCTCTCCATCACGGGCGGGATCATCGGCGGCGTCACGGCGGGCCTTCTCGTCTGCCTCGCCTACAAGGTGAACTTCTTCCGTGCGGCCGACTGCGTCGTCGTGACCATCCTTCTCGCGCAGGCCATCGGACGGTGGGGGAACTACTTCAACGGCGAAGTCTACGGCGGCGTCATCACCGATCCCGCATGGCAATGGTTTCCCTTCGGCGTCGAAGTCAACGGCGAATGGCACTATGCCTTCTTCTTCTACGAGGGCGTCATCAACACGATAGGATTTCTTCTCCTCTATGGGTTTGCATGGAATTTCAAGTCCAAGCCCAACGGCATACCGACGTTCTCGTACTTCGTCTGGTACGGCACCGTGCGCTCTATCATGGAGCCCTTCCGCGACCCGCAGTTCATCTTAAACGGCGGCGGGATCTGGTGGAGCGAAGTGTTTGCGGTCGGCATGGTCGTGTTCGGCCTCGCGGGCATCGGCGTTTTGCTCTTCCTCAACTACCGCAAGGAGGGCAAGCTCATCGGAAGCAAAGAGGGGGATCCCTGCGGCATCACCAAGTACCTTTCGCCCGATAAGGACGCCAAACCCTATTATTCCAAGATCAACCTGCTCGGGGAAGCGTATCCGCCCAAGCCCGAAAAGGGTGCGGCGGACGGCCCGTCGGATAAACCTTCCTCGTCCGGAAATCAAGACACAGGTGCAAAAAACGAGGACAAAAAGGAGAATTAGCATGCGCAATCTCACCCTTCTCACCGATCTCTATCAGCTCACCATGGGGCAGGGCTACTTCAACGAAGGCAGGCACGAAGAGCTCGCCGCCTTCGACGTCTTTTTCCGCCCCAACAAGCTCATCACTTACTCGGTCGCCGCGGGCATGGAGCAAGTTCTCGACTATCTCGAAAACCTGCACTTCGGCGAAGAGGACCTCGCCTATCTCCGTTCGCTCGGCACTTTCTCGGAGGACTTCCTCACCTATCTTGCGGATCTCCGCTTTACGGGCACCGTGACCGCCGTAAGGGAGGGCGAGATCGTATTTCCCTACGAGCCCATCCTGACCGTCAAGGCGCCCATGATCCAGGCCCAGCTCGTCGAGACGGCTATCCTCACCTTTGTCAACCATCAGACGCTCATCGCCACCAAGGCTGCCAAGATCGTGGATGCGGCGGGCGGCGGCGTGATGGAGTTCGGCCTCCGCCGTGCACAGGGTGCGGATGCGGGCATCTACGGAGCACGTGCGGCCATCATCGGCGGCTGCGTCGGGACTTCCAACGTGTATGCGGGCAAGCTCTTCGACGTTCCCGTCTCGGGTACCATGGCGCACAGCTGGGTCATGAATTTCCCCTCCGAGCTCGAAGCCTTCCGTGCCTATGCGCGGAGTTTCCCCGACGGATGTCTGCTCCTCGTCGATACCTACGATACCCTCCGCAGTGGCGTGCCGCATGCCATCGAGGTCTTTCGGGAACTGCGTGCCGCGGGCCATGAACCCAAGGGCATCCGCCTCGATTCGGGTGACCTCGCCTATCTCTCCAAGGAGGCGAGAAGGATGCTCGACGAAGCGGGATTCCCCGACACGATCATCTGCGCCTCGGGCGACCTCGACGAGTATTCCATCGCTTCCTTAAAGGAACAGGGGGCAAAGATCGACACCTGGGGTGTGGGAACCAAGCTCATCACGAGCGCCGACCTTCCCGCGCTCGGCGGCGTATACAAACTTGCGGCCGTGTTCGAAGACGGCAGGGAGATCCCCAAGATCAAGCTCTCCGACACCACCGAAAAGATCACCAATCCCGGGATGAAGGAGGTCTACCGCATCTACGACCGTGCGACGGACAAGGCCGTGGCCGACTACATCGTCCGTGCGGACGAGACGGTGGACGAGAGCCGCCCGTTGGAGCTCTTCCATCCCGTCGACACATGGAAGCGCATGACGGTGACGAACTTCCGCGTCCGCAATCTGCGGGAGACGATCATGGAAAACGGAAAGCGGACCGCGGACACGGTACCCCTGTTCGCGATCGCCGGCTACTTCCGCGAGGAGAAGTCGCGCTTCTGGGAAGAGTACACCCGACGCGATCTTCCGCACATCTACAAGGTGGACCTCTCGCCCGCGCTGCATGCGCTCAAGACCGCCATGGTAAAGGGGAAGGGGACGGTATGAGTTCGGAAAAACGACATCGCCTTGCCCTGCGCATCTGCGCATGGGTCGTGCTTGCGCTCGTCCTGCTTGCCGTCGACCTCGTGACCAAGCAGATCGCCGGGACGTTCCTCGCAGACGGAAAAAAAGTGACCTTCCTTGCGGGATTTATCGACTTCCGCTTTGTCCGCAACGAGGGGATCGCATTCGGCATCGGCGAAGGCAACACGTTCTTCATGGTCTTTATCACCATCCTCACCGTCGTGCTCTCCGTGGGCATCGGCATTGCGGCGTTCACGCTGTTCAAGAACAACCGTGCGGCGCGCATCCCCCTTGCCTTTCTCGAAGCGGGTGCGCTCGGAAATCTTGCCGACCGCCTGATTTTCGGGTACGTCCGCGACTTCCTCGATATGTCCGCATTCCGTCCTTTTGCCTGGATGGGGTGGGATTTTAACTTCGGCGTGTGCAATGTGGCCGACTATTTCATCACCCTCGGCGCCGTCGCGCTCATTGTCGTTCTGCTCTTCATCGGCCCGACCGCCGCGTTTCCCTTAAAGAAATCGTGGCGCGAAGAGGCAAAGCGCAGAGAGGAGTCCCATGGAGCGGATTGAGCGGACGGCAGACCGGAGCGTCCGCTGCGACGTCTTTCTGTCCGAGTGCACGCCGCTCACCCGATCGGCGATAAAAAAGCTCGCCGATTCGGACATGGTATGGGTCAATTCCGTCTGTGCAAGGCCTTCTGCCATGTTAAAGGCGGGGGACCGCGTCGAAGTTCTCGTTCCCGATCCCGTGCCCATCGCGGCACGTCCGGAGGATATCCCCCTCGACATCGTGTACGAGGATGACGACCTCGCCGTGGTCAACAAGCCGCAAGGCATGTCCGTCCATGCGGGTGCGGGCAACTACGAGGGCACGCTCGTCAACGCGCTGCTCTTCCGCCTCGACCGCCTGAGCGGCATCAACGGCGAACTGCGTCCGGGCATTGTGCACCGGATCGACAAGGACACGACGGGGCTTTTGGTCGTCGCAAAGAACGACGTCGCCCACCTCTCCCTCTCCGAACAGATCGCAAGCAAGACGGCCCGCCGCGAATATTACGCCCTGCTCGAGGGCGTGGTGAAGGAGGACCACGGGGTCATCGTCACGCAGATGGGGCGCGACAAGCACGACCGTCTCCGGCAAGCAGTTCTTCCCGCGGGGGAGGGACGGCGCGCCGAGACGGAATTTTTCGTCGAAGAACGCTTCAAAAACAATACCCTTGTCCGCTTTTGCTTAAAGACGGGCCGCACGCACCAGATCCGTGTCCATGCAAAGTACATGGGCCATCCCGTGGTCGGCGACCCGCTCTATGGATACAAGAACCAACGCTTTTCGCTCGAAGGACAGCTCCTGCACGCCTTCCGCCTCACGTTTGTCCATCCGAGAACGGGAGAGGAGATGACGTTTGAGGCACCCATGCCCGAGGCTTTCCTTCACGTTTTGCAAATTGTCCGTAGCGACAAGTGAGCGGAAGGCTGTTTTTTCCGCACTTGGCGGACAAAAATTTTCAAAGGCAGAGACCGGAATCATGAATACCATTGCCATCGTCGGCCGTCCTAATGTGGGCAAGAGCACCTTCTTCAACAAGGTCGCGGGCCGAAAAATTTCCATCACGGAGAACCGCCCGGGCGTCACGCGCGACCGCATCACCGCCGACTGCGAATGGCGGGGGCGTCCGTTTACGCTCATCGATACGGGCGGGCTCGAGACGCGCAGCGACGACGTCATGTGGAAGCAAATTGCTCTGCAAGCCTCCGTTGCCATCGACATGGCCGACGTCATTTTGTTCTTCACCGACGCCAAAGAGGGCCTCACCTCCTCGGACATGGATGTGGCGGAGCTCCTGCGCCGCTCGCATAAGCCCGTGCTCCTTGCCGTCAACAAAGTGGACGACTATTCTCCCGACAAGATCTTCGAGTTCTATGCGCTCGGCCTCGGCGAACCCTACCCCGTCTCGGCGGAGCATTCCTCCGGCATCGGCGACCTTCTCGACGAGGCGGTCGCCCTCTTCCCAAAGGGCGAGCAGGTGCGGGAGGACTCCTTAAAGATCGCCGTCGTGGGGAAGCCCAACGCGGGGAAGAGCTCGCTCGTCAACCGCATCCTCGGCGAGGACCGCACCATCGTCACCTCGGTCGCCGGGACCACGCGCGACGCCGTCGATACGCCCTTTGAGCTCGACGGACAGCGGTATACGCTCATCGATACGGCGGGCATCCGCCGCAAGCGGTCCGTCGAGGACGACGTGGAGTACTATTCCGTCCTGCGCGCGTTCGATGCCGTGCGGCGTGCGGACGTCTGTCTGCTCGTCGTCGACGCCGGCGTGGGGCTGACCGAACAGGACGTCAAGATCATCGGCTATGTGCATGAACAGGGCAAGCCCTCCGTTATCGTGATGAACAAGTGGGACACCGTCGAAAAGGACACGAACACCATCCTCACCTTCGAGAAGACACTCAAAGAGGACCTGAAGTTCATGAGCTATTACCGTTCGGTCTATATTTCGGCCAAGACGGGGCAGCGCGTTGAAAAGCTC
>CANQUL010000057.1 GCA_947627015.1 uncultured Clostridia bacterium
TATGCCTTCTCGGAGAATTTCGTCCTTCCGCTCTCCCACGACGAGGTCGTCCACGGGAAATGTTCCCTCATCAACAAGATGCCCGGAAGCTACGAGGAGAAGTTCGCGGGGGTCCGCGCCTTCCTCGGCTATCAGATGGCGCATCCCGGCAAAAAGCTCAACTTTATGGGGTACGAGTTCGGTCAGTTCAAGGAATGGAACTATAAAGAGGGGCTCGAGTTCTTCCTGCGGGATACCTATGAACTGCACGGAAAGCTCTCCGTCTATGTCAAAGAACTCAACGAATTCTACCGCGATACGCCCGCCTTCTATCAAATAGAGGACAGTTGGGACGGGTTTGAATGGCTCGCTCCGGACGATGCGGATCACAATATTGTCTCCTTTATCCGCAGAGACAAGAACGGGTGCGAAGTAATATGTCTGACATGCTTCTCGGGGATCGACGTGGAAAATTACCTTCTCGGCGTCAATTCCAAGGGCCGCTACAAGATTGTTTTCTGTTCGGATGACAGAAAATACGGCGGGGACGGGAAGTTCGTTCGCAAGACGTATTCGACGGTCAGAAAACCGAGCCACTTCAAGGAATATTCCCTTCGGCTCAATGTTCCGAAATTTTCGACGATCTACCTCGTCAAACTTGACGGGGAAAGAAAATAAACCAAACCTTTTCAGGGGGTTACGACCATGCTCAGAAAAAAAGAATGCGTTGCAATGCTTTTGGCGGGCGGACAGGGTTCGAGACTGTATGCGCTCACCAATAACATCGCAAAACCCGCGGTTGCGTTCGGCGCCAAGTATCGCATCATCGACTTTCCGCTCTCCAACTGCATCAACTCCGGGATCGACACGGTGGGCGTCCTGACCCAGTACGAGCCGCTTGAACTCAACGAGTACATCGGGAACGGGCAGCCGTGGGATCTCGACCGCGCCTTCGGCGGCGTGCACATCCTCTCGCCCTATCAAGCCAAGAAGAAGCAGTCGTGGTTTGAAGGAACGGCAAACGCCATCTATCAGAACCTTCATTTCATGAAGAAGTACGATCCCGATTATATCCTCATTCTTTCGGGCGACCATATCTACAAGATGGACTATGCCGATATGCTTCGTGCTCACAAGGCGACGGGCGCGGACTGCACGATCGCAGCCATCGAGGTACCCATCAAGGAGGCCTCGCGTTTCGGCGTCCTCAACTGCAATCCCGACGGCACCATCTACGAGTTCGAGGAGAAGCCCAAGCAACCCAAGAGCAATCTTGCGTCGATGGGAATTTATATCTTTACGGCGAAGAAACTCTTCGACTATCTCGAAGCGGATGACAAGAACCCGGATTCTTCCAAGGATTTCGGGAAGGACATCCTTCCCGCCATGCTCAAAGCAGGCGAAAAGATGGTTTCTTACCGCTTCAAGGGATATTGGAAAGACGTCGGGACCATCACCTCGCTGTGGGAGTCCAATATGGACCTTCTGGGTGCGGAGCCCGCGTTCGACGTGGGCGATTCCGACTGGAAGATCCATTCCCGCAATCCGCTCGCGCCGCCCGAATACATCGGCGAAAAGGCCGTGGTGGACAACTCTCTCATTGCGCTCGGCTGCGAGATCGAGGGGAACGTCAAAAATTCCGTTCTCGCTTCCAACGTCATCGTGGAAGCGGGCGCGACCGTCCGCAACTCCGTCATCATGGCGGGAACGGTCATCCGCAAGAACGCCGTTGTCGAGTATTCCATCATCGATGAAAACGTGACGGTGGAAACGGGCGCGACGGTGGGCGCTCCCAAAGAAGAGGGCGCCGGGATCGCCGTGCTCGGCCGCGGGATCACCATTGCCTCCGGGGCGAAGGTGGCCGGCGGAGTCATTCTCGATAAGGACTATAAGGGGGAATAAAAAATGGCACACTCTACCGTAGGCGTTATTTTTTCGAATATCCATGACGAAAATATACCCGAACTTTCCCGCCAGCGTACGATGGCGTCCGTTCCGTTCGGGGGAAGATACCGTCTCATCGACTTTGCCCTGTCGAATATGGTCAATTCCGGCATCACGACGGTCGGCATCGTCACCAAAAACAACTATCAGTCGCTCATCGACCATCTCGGGAGCGGCAAAGAATGGGATCTCGCCCGCAAGGACGGCGGCATCAAACTGTTGCCCCCGTATTCCGATGAAACGGACAAGCCGTATACAACGCGTCTCGAGGCCCTGATGGGCATCACCGGGTTCCTCAACCACAGGAATGAGGATTACGTCGTCATCTCGGACTGCGACGGGATCGCGCACATGAACATTGCGGATATCGTCCGGTATCACGAAGAGAACGGCGCCGACATCACGATGGTCTATCACGAGGAGACAGAGCCCAGCGAATCGTCCTACTTCATCACCCTACAGCCCGATGCAAGCGGGCGCATCAAGGGGCTCAGGATCAATCCGAGCGACCTGAAGAAGGGGAAGAGATACAATCTTTACGTCAACATCATGGTGATGAGCCGCGAGTTCCTGGTCAACACCATCCAGAGCGCGGTCCAGCGCGGATTTTCGAGCTTCGGACGGGATATCCTCGCCAAGAATGTCGACACGCTCCGGATCTTCGGATATGCGTTCAAGGGATATTATGCGGGTGTGAACTCCATTCAGGACTACTACAAGCACAGCATGGAGCTCCTCGAAAAGCCCGTACGCGACGAGCTCTTCGGCGCACGCGACATCTATACCAAGGTCCGTGACAGTGCTCCATCCAAATATCTCGAAGGGGCGACGGTCAAGGATTCGCTCATCTCGGACGGCTGCGTGATCGAGGGAACGGTCGAGAACTGCATCCTCTTCCGCGGCGTCAAGGTCGGAAAGGGGAGCGTCGTCAAAAATTCCATCATCATGCAGGACACCGTCATCGGAGAGCACGTCAGCCTCGACAGCGTGATCACCGATAAGAACGTCGTCATCCGCGACAGGAGGACGCTCGCGGGCTGTCCAGAACTCCCGTACTTCGTCTCGAAGGGCAGGATGCTTTGATCAATCATTTCAGTTAGCCCGGACTGTCGGGCGCACATGGAGGTATTTCATTATGGCAGTTACGAAAAAGCAAAAAAAGCCGGTTGAAAGTACAAAAAAGAATGCCCCGACGGAGGCTCCGGAGACGGGGAAGGAAGCTATTGCGGTCTCCGCGCCCGAACCCGTGGCCGAAGAGCCCGCCGTAAAGCAGCCCAAGGCCGCTCCCCGCAAAAAGAAGGAGACGGTTGCTCCCATCGAAGAGGTGAAGGAAGCGGCTCCCGTGCCCGCGCCGCAACCGGCCGCGGTCGCCGTCGAACCCAAAAAAAAGATCCTCTTCGTCGCCTCGGAGGCCGCACCCTTTATCGCAACGGGCGGGCTTGCCGAAGTGATCGGATCGCTCTCCAAGGCGATCGCACGGGACGAGCACTATGACGTGCGCGTCATTGTCCCGCTCTATCAGGACATCCGCAAGGAGTATCGCAAAGATTTCCGCTTTATCGGGAATATCTTTGTCCCGCTGTCGTGGAGAAACCAGTACTGCGGCATCTTTGAGTACAAGGCCGACAACGTGACCTACTACTTTGTGGATAACGAGTACTATTTCAAGCGCCCGGGCTGCTACGGCTATTACGACGACGGCGAACGGTTCGCCTTCTTCTGCCGTAGTGTCATGGAGATCCTCGGCTTCATCGGCTTCTATCCGGATATCCTTCACTGCCATGATTGGCAGGCGGCGCTCGCAGCACTCTATCTCAAGACGATCTACTGCTTCCGCCCCGAATATCAGTTCATCCGTGCGGTCTTTACGATCCACAACATCGAATATCAGGGCAAGTATTCTCTCGACATCCTCGAGGACCTCTTCGGGATCTCCTATCAGTACAAGAATCTTGTCGAATACGACCGTTGCATCAACCTCATGAAGGGCGCGATCGAATGCTGCGAACGGTTCTCGACCGTCTCTCCCACCTATGCGGAGGAGATCAAGATCCCGTTCTATTCGCACGGCCTCGATCCCATCGTGCGCCGCAACGAATTCAAGCTGTGCGGCATTCTGAACGGGATCGATCCCGACTATTACGATCCCGCGACCGACAAGGCGCTGTTTGCCAATTACAGCGCGGCGGATTTCTCGAACAAGGCGGTCTGCAAGGAAGAGCTCCAGAAGATGCTCGGCCTGCCCGTAAAATCCGAGACGCCCGTCATTGCGATGATCTCCCGCCTCGTCTCCCATAAGGGTCTGGATCTGGTCAAGGAAGTGATCGAACAGGTCCTGCGCGGTGACGTGCAGTTTGTCCTGCTCGGAACGGGCGACAGCGAGTACGAGAATTACTTTTCCGATCTTGCCCGCCGTTATCAGGGCAAGGTCGTCTCGGTCATCACGTTCAATTCCGATCTCTCGAGAAAGATCTACTCGGGTGCGGATCTCTTCCTCATGCCGTCCAAGAGCGAACCCTGCGGGCTGTCACAGATGATCTCCTCCCGTTACGGCACAATCGCCATCGTCCGCGAGACGGGCGGTCTCAAGGACAGTATCATCCCTTACGGCGCGGGCGGAAACGGATTCACCTTCCACGATTATAACGCATACGATATGCTGTACGTGATCAATGAGGCGATCTCCGTCTATCGCAACAAGCCCGAATGGCACAACCTCGTCAAGAAGGCGATGGAAACCGATTTCACATGGTCCACTTCGGCAAAGTATTACGAGAGGCTCTATCAGGACGTTCTGAAATAACGCTTTGTTCGGGTTCCAGGATCGACACAAATGAATAAAACCAACCCCGACATTTCTTTCCTTCCGGAGAGAAATGTCGGCATGTATAAGAACTTTTGGAGAAATTTTTGACATGGAAACAAAATTGACCGCGCAAGCGGCGGAAGGGCTCATTGCGGGCAAACTCACGCGTTATTTCGGCGTGACACCGCAAGAGGCTTCCCGGGAACAAATCTACAAGGCGGTCGTGATGAGCGTCCGCGATATCATGCTCGAAAAGCGGCAGCGCTTTCACGACAAAACGAAAAAAGCACGTGCAAAGCGGGTCTACTATCTGTGCATGGAATTTTTGATGGGACGCTCGCTCAAGAACAGTGTGTACAACCTCGGAATCGGAAAGGCGCTCGAGACCGCCTTAAAGCCCTATAAGATCTCTCTCGAAGAACTCTACGAAGAGGAGCCCGATGCTGGGCTCGGGAATGGGGGACTCGGTCGTCTCGCGGCGTGCTTCCTCGACAGTCTCGCCACACAGGATTACCCCGCGATGGGATTCTGCATCTGCTATCAGTACGGGCTCTTCAAACAGAAGATCGTGGACGGCTGGCAGATTGAACTTCCCGATGATTGGCTTCCCGGCGGTGCGGCTTGGCTCACCCAGCGCACCGACAAGCAGTTTGTCGTCCGCTTCGACGGTACGGTCGAAGAGCGTTGGACCGACCACGGTGCGGAGATCATCTATCACAACGCCAAAGAAGTCGAGGCGATCGCCTACGATATGATGGTCTCGGGTGCGAATTCGCAGGCCGTGAGCGTGCTCCGTCTGTGGAGGTCGCGCGCCGTGCAGTCCTTTGACATGCAGGCCTTTTCGCAGGGAAACTACGAGGCGGTCATGCGGGACGACAGCGACGCCCAGCTCATTTCCAAGGTACTCTATCCCTCCGACAATCACAGCGAGGGAAAATCGCTTCGCTTAAAGCAACAGTACTTCCTTGTCTCTGCTTCGCTCCAGTGCATTGTTTCCGATCACAAGCGCCGTTACGGTTCGCTCGCGCTGCTTCCGCAATTGGCGGCGATCCATATCAACGATACCCATCCCGCCCTTGCCATTCCCGAACTCATGCGCATTTTGATCGATGAGAATGCCTTCGATTGGGATACGGCATGGAACATTACGACTGCGACGTGCGCTTACACCAACCATACGGTGCTCGCCGAGGCGCTTGAGACGTGGGAGGAGGGGCTCGTCTCCCGCAAACTTCCCCGCATTTACAGCATCCTTAAAGAAATCAACCGCAGATTCTGCGATGAACTCTGGCACCGCTATCCGGGCGATTGGGACAAGATCTCGCGGATGGCCATTCTTTCGCACAACACCGTGCGGATGGCCAACCTCTGCGTCCATGGCTCACATTCCGTCAACGGCGTGTCGGCGCTCCACAGTGAGATCATCCGGCAGAGCGTATTCCATGACTTCTATGAATACACGCCCGAGAAGTTCAAGAACGTGACGAACGGCATCGCGCACCGCCGCTGGCTGAACCAGTCCAATCCCGAACTTTGCGCCCTGCTTGACGAATGTATCGGTACGGGGTACGACAAGGATGCCTCCCGTCTTTCGGAATTCAAAAAATTTGCGGATGATAGGGGAGTTCTTTCCCGTCTCGGGGAGATCAAACAGACAAAGAAACAGCAATTCGCCGACTACGCAAAAAAGACGCAGGGCATCGTGATCGATCCCGCAACGCTCTTCGACGTACAGGCCAAGCGCATGCACGAATACAAGCGCCAGCTCCTCAACGTCCTGCATATCATCGACGTCTACAACGCCCTGCGTGAAGATCCGGAACTCGATATTCAGCCCAAGACGTACATCTTCGGCGCCAAGGCAGCCGCGGGCTACGACATGGCCAAACAGATCATGAAGCTCATCTGTTTCTTGGCCGAAGATATCCGCAAGCACCCGAAGATCAACGAAAAGCTCAACGTCGTGTACATGGAGAACTATAATGTGACGATGTCCGAAAAGCTGATGCCCGCCTCCGAGATCTCCGAGCAGATCTCCCTTGCGGGAAAGGAAGCGAGCGGAACGGGCAACATGAAGTTCATGATCAACGGAGCTTTAACCATCGGAACGCTTGACGGAGCGAACGTCGAAATGTGCGAACAGGTGGGCGAGGACAATATCTTCATCTTTGGGCTCAAGGCGTCCGAAGTCGCCGAGATCTGGAACCGCGGATACAATTCGAGCGAGTATTACAATCAGGACATCGCACTCCGCAAGATCATCGAATCGCTCATCGTCGGCTTCAACGGCTGTTCGTTTGCCGAGATCGCAAATTATCTTCTCCGCAGCGGCCGCATCGCCGATCCGTATATGTGCCTTGCCGACTACGAGTCGTATTCCCGTACGCAGGACCGTCTCTCCGCACTCTATCGGAACGATGCGATGTCGTGGAACAGGAAATCGCTCATGAACATCGCATCCGCGGGATATTTTGCCGCAGACAGAAGCATCCGTGACTATGCGAACGACATCTGGAATCTCAAGCCCGTAAAATAAAATGACCGTTTACTTTGACCCGCTCGACAGAGCGTGCAGATCCCTACGGGGCGCCGTTCCCCGCGGGAGCGAAGTCACATTCCGAATCCATATCCGGCCCGGCGAAGATGAAACAAACTCCGCCGGGTCTGCGGAGCTTGTTTTCTTCCGGGACGGCGGCGAGCACTTCTCCTTTCCCATGCACAGGACGGAGAAGGGCTTTTCCGTTTCACTTGCATTCCGGGAGATCGGGCTCTTTTTCTATTATTTTTCGGTAGACGGCATGCTCTTCGGCCGCGGACCCTTGCGCCGCGCAAAGCCTGCACACCATCCCGAATGCTGGCAGGTGACGGTCTATGATGAGACATTCTCCGCACCGGAATGGTTCAAGGGCGGCGTCATGTATCAGATCTTTCCCGACAGATTCCGCAAAGGTGACGGCGATTATCCGCTCGCAG
>CANQUL010000058.1 GCA_947627015.1 uncultured Clostridia bacterium
ATTTCGGGCTCGATGCTTATTTTCTCACCCCAGGTGAGCGTTTCGGACGCGTTGAGGGTCATGGAGTTGAAGTTGAAGCCATCCGTTGCACCGGGCAGGAGCGCCGTGAAAACGATGGAGTTGTCGCCCTTGTTGAGACGGATCTCGCCGAGCTCGACGGTGACATAATAGTGCCAATCTTCCTCGGTGTCGGGATCGTATGCGGGGACAACGGCCGTACTCTTGAACTCCGTTCCGTTGACCCGGACGGAGACGCTGTTCGTGAAGGTCAAAGGAGCTCCGCGCTTGCAGACATTGACGGACAATTTGGCCGTGCAGGCTTCCTCGGCGCGGATGTAGAAGATGATCTGCGCGTTGACGTTGGCGTTGAAGTTGCCGACGGCATTGTCGCCGTTCTGTTCCTTGCTGGGCATGCCCGACTCGCCGGCCGCGAGCTCGACCTCTTCGGCCGTTCCGTCAAAACGGTATTCGGTACGGTCCTCGCCGTCGCACTTCTCCTTGCAGGCATTCTTGGTGCAGTCCGGATTGAGGCACTTGCCGCAGACGGCGCACTTGGTCTCGCAGACATGCGTGTCCTCGGGCTCCTCGTACCAGCTGAGCTCGACGTCGTCATCCGTTTTGAATTGCATCTTGTCGAAGTTGAAGCCCTTGTTGGCATCGGGATCGAGACACTGGAACTTAATGGTATTCACGCCCTTTTTGAGCTCAATGCAACCAAGATTGCAGAACGTGAACGTTGTCCACTCAGCTTCCCCTTTGGCGGAGTTGAAGGGAGGAACGATGGTGTCGCGCTCCATGATGTCATCGTTGACCCAAAGGCCTACGACGCTGGTGAACACAACGGCGCCGCCGCGCTTGCAGACGCGGGCGAGGATGGTGACGGTCGCGTCCTTGTTGGAGACGATCTTTGCCTCGATGGCAGAGCCGCCGTTGGCGTTGAAGCCGCCGACATAGGTACAGTCGCTCCCCGCTTCGTGCACATTACGGTTGAGCGGGCCCGCCGCCACTCCGTCCGTCCCGGGGATGAGCGTTGTGTGCGGATCTTCGCATTCAAAATCTTGCGCCTTCTCTTTGGTGTCGCCGCACTTTTCGGCGCAGTCTGCCTCGGTACATTCCGAATTGAGGCACTTACCGCAGGTCGGGCACTTGGTCTCGCAGACATGCGTGAGGCCGGTGCCCGCGTTCTCCCATCCGCAGACGGTACATGTGCCGTCCGGTCCGTAGACGTGGGTGGCGAAGCTGCCGCGCTCGGTCGTGTGACCGCAGGTCGCGGGACGCCAGTGGCCGCTCGCATCCTTGGCCCACTCGGTCGTGGAGAAGGTATGCGTGTGTCCCGGCGGGGTATCCTCGGGCGTACACGCCGTGAGCAGCCCCGTCATGCAGCCGATGACCATGGCGAGCGCAAGGATGAGAGAAAAGAGCTTGAGATTCTTTTTCATGTTATTTCCTCCTTAAAATTTTTAACCTCTTCTTTTCTTGGCCGCGATGATGAAGGACGCGACCGCCATGCCAAAGCAGCTTGCGACCACGACGCCGAGACCGATCTCGATCCCGTAGATCGCCATCTGCCACCAAGGGGTGACGGCGACGACGTGCGTGTTGACGCTGAATCCGTTCATGGCATTGGAATGGAGCTGGCTGTAAAGGATTCTGTGGCAGGCTGTACGGATGGCTTGGCACACGGTGGGATTGTTCTTGTAAGCGTCGAACTGGTGCGCGTTGCCGCCCGTCATCCAGTTATCCTGTCCCGCGATGACCGCATTCGCCATGGCGACGCCGTCAAGCATGTGGGAGCCGACGCCGGCATCCGTCTCGACGAGACCGATAAAGCCCCACTCGTTGCGGAGCACTTCGGTGAGAAGTCCCGCGTGCGCGCCGGCCCAAGTGCAGCCGATGCGGTTGAAGGAGGACATGAGCCCGTTGGTGTGTCCCTCGGTGATGCCCGCTTCGAAGGCCTTTAAGTAGATCTCGCGGATGGACTGTTCGTTTGCCCATACGCAACCGCCGTAACGGTTCTCTTCCTGATCGTTGAGCGCAAAGTGCTTGCTGAAGAGCACGATGCCGCGGTTCATGAGGCCTTGGCTCTCCGCCGAATACATCTTGCCGGCAAGGAAGCCGTCCTCGGAGAAGTATTCCCACGTTCTGCCCGAATAGGCGCAGCGGTGCGTGTCGACGCCCGTCCCGTAGATGCCCGTGAAACCGACGTGCATGATCTCCATGCCGAAGGCGTTGCCGATCTCTTCGCAGAGTTCCACGTTGTAGGTCGAGGCAAGCAGGCTGTTGCAGGGGAAGGCCATCATCGTGTCGAGACCGCTCGGGACACCTGCGCCGCGGATGCCGCAGGGGCCGTCCATGGAGCGGAATCCGGGGGCCGCAACGCTCTCGGCGCCCGCGATCGCGGAGGAGCCGAGCGTGACGAGCAGGTTGCTCTCTTCCCAAGTGAGCTGGTTGAGGAGGTCCTCCCAGATCGGATCGTCGTACTCGAATTCCATGAGGGCGGCGAGGGTGAGCTTGCCGAACTCGGACGTCACCGTTCCGTAGAGCGGAATGGTGTCCCCTTCCTTGGCGACGGGGTCATGGCCGTACTGCATGTCATAGAGCATGCGTGTATCCGTGCACGTCAGGGTGACGGCGGAGGGATAGGTCGCATTCCAATCGCTTCTCGAGAGGTAGGTGATCATCTGGTTCTGCGTCCCCTCATAGCGGTTGACGTCGGCATTGTCGAATTGGTTGACGACGGCCTTACCCGTGAAGGGAGAGACGGCATACTTCTCGTAGTCGTCCTTGGCGACGGTCTTGGTATAGACAAATCCGGCGTTGCCGTCCTCGTCCATGCCGTTCGACTTGGTGAATCCCTTGCGGGCGAGGATGTTGTTGACGGCGTTGTGCGCGTCGGTGCCCGCGGTGAGGTAGTAGTCGCCCTTTTCGAGGATGTACGTCCCCTTTCCGTTGGCATCGTAGGTCTTGAATTCGTACTCCGAGACCTTTACGGTGACCGTCTGGCTCTCGCCCGGAGCAAGCTCCTTGGTCTTTTGGAATCCGACGAGCTCGACGGAGGCCTTTTCGATGCCGTTCGCCTTGTCGTATTCGGTGTAAGGCTTCTGGAGGAACACTTCGACGACGTCCTTGCCTGCGACGGAGCCCGTGTTCTTGACGGTGACGGAGACGTCATATATGTCCCCCCCCACGTTCTTGACGGAGAAGCCCGACCACTCGAAGTCGGTGTAGCTTCCGCCGTATCCGAAGGTGCGGTAAACTTCGGCGGGATACGACCAGTTTCCGGTCCCCGCCTTGACGCCCTTAGTGCCGTTTGCATTGCGGCCGCCGAGAACGGTATCCTCGTAGCGGGTCTCGTAGTAACGGTAGCCCACATAGATGCCTTCCTGATAGACGACGTACTTGGTGTTGTTGGTGTACTGGACGTCACCGGGCACACCGGTATATTGGGTGTACTGATAGTCGCCGAAGTTCTCGGTCGCAGGTGCGGAATCGGCGTCATAGACCCACGTGTCGGTCAGATGGCCGGAGGGATTGGCATTGCCGACCAAAAGGTCCGTCGTGCCGTTGAAGGACGCGTTGCCGCCCATTCCCACCCAAAGGCAGGCATCGATATCGTACGTTGCGATGTTCTTGATCTGCATCGCCGCCGCGCTGTCGATGACGAGGATGATCTTCTTGATCGTCTTCTGCTCTTTGAGCTGTTTGAGGTGCCCGAGGACGTCGGCCTCTTCCTTGGAGAGATCGAGATAGCACTCATCGAGGCATTCGGGCGTCTTGAACGCCGTGTCGCCGTCCTCACTGCCGTTGCGTGCGATGACCATGATCGCCGCATCGCCGTGGCTCGCGATACTGCTCGTGACGTCGCCCTGCGAAGTGCTCATGAGGGCGTTCCAACCGACCTCGCCGACCTTGAATTCGACGTAGTTGCGATTGGTGTGGGTGGACATCTGCTGGGTAGCTCTTCCGTGTCCCTGCTGCGCAAGCCGGTAGGCGGAATAGAGCTTTGCATTGACCGTGAGGCCTCTGTCGACGAGGGCATCGCGGAAGGTGTCGCGGAGCGCGATCTCCACGTGGCCGCTGCCGTCGCCCGAGAAGAGCCAGCGAAGCGAGGTGATCCCGAACAGGCTCACCTTGTCCGTCTTGTTGAGCGGGAGCGCATGGTCGTTATTCCAGAGGAGCACGCTGCCCTCTTCGATCACGCGCTCGGAGACTTCCATCGAGTTGCTGCGCATGGCAAGGTTGTCATAGATCTGGTGACGGGTGCCGTCCGCATCGGTCGTGACGATGGGATTGCCGTCCGCGTCCTTGAGGACGGCGCTGCTCTTGTAGTACTCCGTGTCGGCGTTGGGATCGACCTCTTCGACCACCGTCTTGTAGGAGCTCGTTCCGAAGAACTGGTTGATCCAGCCGACATAGCTCGCCGTGATCATCTGCCCCACGACCGCGATCGCGAAGAGCAGGGAGAAGAAGATGATGAGCATGACCCATACGGATCGTTTGAAAATTTTCAAATCAGGTTTCCTCCTTCAATTTTTTCCGCTTGACGAACCACAGAACCGTCGAGGCGATGAGTCCCAAAAGGAACAGGACATCCCCGATGAAGAGCGCGGTCTGATACCATTCGCCAAAGAGCGTGGTAGACGTGTTCGTCTGGCCCGCAATGCTGTTCAGGACGACAAAAGCGGCGATCACGCCGACCGTCGCAAAGAACACGACCATCGCACAGATCCCCGCTATGATGCCCCAAGGTACTTTCCACATAAAACCGTTTCCTCCGTTTTTTCTCCCGTTTCCCGGGAATTGGAGACCGAGGGAATTGCGCAATTTCCCACCGTCGAAACAGATTTTATCAGAATGGATTTAATTTTTCAATAATTTCGGCCTATTCTGTCGTTATTTGAGCCCGAACTGTATTTTAATTTCAATTCGTCCCATTTGGAAACAAAATGTTGAGATTGAACTTGTTGTCGTGCGCCGTGATCGACATGGAACCGCCGTACTTGCTTTCGACGAGGTAACGCATGGACTTGACGCCGTAGCCGTGGAAATCCATGTCACCCTTCGTGGTCCTCGGATTGCCCTCTTCGGAGAACTTGATCTCGCCGTCGTAGTAGTTGTTGATGTTGATGGAGACGAGGTCGCCGACGTTCCGGATGACGACGCCGATGACGCGCTTGTTCTCGTCCTTGAGCTTCATGACTGCCTCGATGGCGTTGTCGAGGGCGTTCCCGAAGAGGGAATAGACGTCGGCCTCGCTGAGGAAGTCGAGCTTTTTTCCGTCCGCAACGCAGGACAGTTTGATCCCGCTGTGCGTGCATTTGAGGCTCTTTTCGGTCAGGATGATGTCGAGCACCTCGTTGCCCGTGTGGACGTTTGCGTCATAGACCGAGATGGCGTCCTCGATCTCGCGGACGGCCTCGTCGGGAAGACCCTTCCCCGCGCCGATCTCGCGGATCTGATGCTTTAAGTCGTGGCATTTGAGGTCGATGAGGTTGATGCTCTCCTTGGTAAGCTCGTATTGCCGTTCCTTTTCGTGCAAAAGGTGCTGAACAAAGTCGAGCTCACTCTCGAGTTTACGTTCACGGATGAGGTTGAACTGCACGGTGAGAAGGAAGAAGCAGCAGAGACACTCATAGACGGTGTTGAGGATGGAGTTGAACACGCTCTGTTCGCCGCCGTAGTAGATCACGACGGAGTTGAGCACGATGTCGACGACAAGGCCCGCCGCGACGAAGATGAGCACCGAGGTCCGCTTGATCCGGAGCGGCTGGCCCCTTTCGATGCGCTTCCCGAAGCGGAGGAAGATGAGCCAATAGGAGGCAAAGTAGGCAAGGAGATAGAGCAGGATCATGAGCAGCGTCCAGAGGTCGAAGGCGGAGAGATCCACGCTGGCATCGCCGTACATGTCGAAGAGCGGGCTCCGTCCCCACGACACACAGGTCATGAGGAAATTGGCGATGCCGTAGGAAAAATGCTGGAGAGTGTATCCCGCGATGCCGCAGAACACGAGATTGATCCACGGTTCGTCGAGACAGAAGCGGAGCAGACATACCGTGATCGCAAAGAGGAAGAGAAAGGCGAGCGACGAGATGACCGCATTGTAGGTGAGCGGAAGAAAGAGCGCCGCGGCGAGTCCGAAGAGCGCACAGGCGAGAAGGCGGAGCCAGAAGTGCTTCCTGCGCTTTAACCGGAAGATGAACAGGTATTCCGCCGCATACAGTTCGAGCATGAAGAGGATCCGGTAGACGGAGAGAAGCGACATCGTCAAATGCCTCCTCCGAGAAAGTCGTTGAGGCTCTTGAGAAAATCCCGCCGCTTGTTGCGCGAGACCTGAAGTTCCTCCCCCGCAACCGTGCAGGTCAGAGGCTTGACGGCGGTCACATAGCGGAGGTTGACGAGGTAGCATCGGTTGCACAGCACAAAGGGCTCGTCCTTCAGAAGATCGCAAACGCGCTTGAGCTGGTCATAGGACCGGAAGTTGCGCTCCGTCGTATGGTAGATGAGCGTGTGATGTTCCACCTCGATGTACTTGATCTCCGAAGTCCGCAGCCGACGCTGTTCGCCGTTCTCGTTGATCCAGATATCCCGTCCCTTGGTCTGTTTGTAGCGGTCGATCGCACGGTCCATCTTCATGGAAAAGTTGATGTAGGACACGGGCTTTACCACAAAGTCGAGGGCGTCCACCTCGTAGCCCTTGACCGCATACTGCGCCATGTTCGTCACAAAGATGACGATGACGTTCTTGTCCGTCTTGCGCACCTTGACGACGGTGTCCATTCCGTTACCGTCCGGGAGCTCGATGTCCATGAGAATGATGTCGAAGTTATTCTTGAACGCGTCGAGGAA
>CANQUL010000059.1 GCA_947627015.1 uncultured Clostridia bacterium
GCGATGTGGACTTCGAGACCGTCAAAGACAAGGCATCCCACATTACGCCCGTCCCGGGCGGCGTCGGACCCATGACCGTCGCCATGCTCCTCAAAAATACTATCGATGCCGCGGAGAAACACGCATGAGCGGCGATGCGAAATACGAACGCTTGCGCATGCGGTTCGAGCGCTCCCTCACAGAGGTCTGTGACCGCGAAATGCAGCAATTTCCCTCCCTGCTCGAGGAGAGCATGCGATATTCGCTCTTTGCGGGAGGAAAACGGCTGCGTCCCGTGCTCTTTCTCGGGACTCTCGATGCGCTCGGGAAAGATCCTACGGACGAACCGCTGCTCGCGGTCGCCATCGAGTGCATCCATACTTATTCGCTCATCCATGACGATCTTCCCGCGATGGACAACGACGATTTCCGCCGTGGCAAGCCATCCAACCACAAGGTGTTCGGCGAAGCCAATGCGGTGCTCGCGGGCGACGGACTGCTCTCCTTTGCCTTTTCGCTTCTTTTGAAAGCGAGCGTGGATGAAGCACATCGGAGCGCGGCGGAACTTCTCACGGAAGCGGCGGGCTGTGCGGGAATGATCGCGGGCCAATCCGTAGAACTGACCTTCGGCGCGCAGACCGGAGGAACGCAAGCCGCGCTCGAACGCATTGCACGGTGCAAAACGGGAGCCATGATCGCGGCGCCTTGCGCCATGGCCGCCGCATTGACGGGGGACGACGTCGCAGGTTGGAAATTGTTCGGCGAGACGCTCGGGATGCTCTTTCAGACGACGGACGATCTGCTCGACTATGAGAGCGGAGAGGACGACGGAAAGCCGACCGCTGTCTCGGTCTACGGGCTTATGGGCGCGCAGAATAAGGCCGAAGAGTATGCTTTGCGCTGCACGGAACTTCTCGGACGGCTCCGTGGCGAGACCGCGTTCCACCGCGATCTCATACAGAGCGTCCTGCGCCGCACCGATTGACGGAATGAAACCGCCCGTTTCAAACGGGCTTCTTTTTTATCGGATATGAAGAATTACACGCAAACGGAGATCAGATCTTTTTCGCTTCCCCGCCTTAAAACGCTGTGCGACGACATTCGGGAAGAGATTTTTCATGCGGTTTCGGAATGCGGGGGGCATCTCGCATCCAACCTCGGCGCCGTAGAGCTGACCGTGGCGCTTTTCCGTGCCTTTGATTTTCCCGCCGACAAAGTGGTGTTCGACGTCGGACATCAATGCTATACCTATAAACTTCTCACAGGCAGGGCTCCGCTCTTTCGCACGCTCCGGAAAGAGGGGGGCATTTCGGGATTTCCCAAGCGCGAGGAGAGCCCGTATGACGCATACGGGACCGGACACGCCGGAACCGCGATCTCGGCTGCGCTCGGCCTTGCAAAGGCACGCGACCTGAAGGGCGAAGCGCATGACGTCATTGCGGTCGTCGGCGACGGGTCCTTCCAGAACGGTCTCATCTACGAGGCCCTCAATAGCTTAAAGATCCTGAACACCAAGGTCCTCATCATTCTCAACGACAACGGGATGTCCATCTCGCCCACGGCGGGCGGCGCGCACGAGATCCTCGACGAACTGAAACAGGGCGCCCTCGAGGACGTCGCACTCTTTGAGCACTTCGGCCTTATGTACCGCGGACCCGTAAACGGAAACGACCTCGAAGAACTGCTCCCCGCGCTTTCCGAGGCAAAGGAACTTCTGAAGGAAGGAAGCGTCCTGCTCCACGTCGTGACCAAAAAGGGGCAGGGATATGCGTTCAGCGAAAATGCCCCCGTCGAAACGCACGGTGTGAATCCGCGCCCGGAGAGCAAGACGGAATATTCGGCCGCGCTCGGAGAGGAACTCATGCGGCTTGCGGAAGGGGACAAACGGATCGCGGTTGTCACGGCGGCTATGACGGACAGCCTCGGACTGCGGGACTTCTTCCGCAAATATCCGGATCGCGCCTTTGACGTCGGCATCTGTGAAGAACATGCAACGGTGCTCGCTGCCGCGCTTGCGGCAGGGGGGATGAAGCCGTATTATGCCGTCTACTCCACCTTTCTGGAGCGTTCCATAGACGAAGTCATTCATGACATCTGCGGGCAGAAACTCCCCGTAACGCTGTGCATCGACCGTGCGGGCATCACGGGGCCCGACGGGGAAACGCATCAGGGCGTATTCGACCTCTCGCTTCTTTCGTCCATCCCCAACCTCACCGTTGCCATTCCGGGTAATGTGGGGGAATTCCGGACGCTTCTCAAACTCAGCAAAGATTTTTCGGCGCCGCTCGCCATCCGATATCCGAGAATGGGGACGGAAGGTGGGGAAAACCCTTTCAAAATCGGTGAATTCGAAGTTTTGCACAGTACATCGTCTGACATAGTTTTGTTCGCGGCCGGGGAACGGTGCATCTCCCTCGGCCGCAAGCTTCTGAAGGCCGCAGAGAAGGAGGGCTTCTCCTTTACGCTCGTCAACGCGCGTTTCCTCAAACCGCTCGATACCGCGCTCCTCGGCAGCCGTCCCGAACCGTATGTCATCACGCTCGAGGATAATCTCCTGTGCGGAGGACTCGGCGATGCAGTCTCGCGTTTTTACGCGGGGAGCGGGAAAACGGTGCTCTCCTTCGGTTACCGTGACGCGTTTATTCCGCATGGGGAATATCCTTCGCTGTCCGAAAAATACGGGCTCTCTTTTGAAGAGATCCTCGAAACTTTGAGGGAACTCCATGCGCGCGGATAAGTTCTTTGCCGAGCAGTTCGGCTCACGGACAAAGGCAAAAGAGGCCTTGCTCGCGGGACGGATCCGCGCAGGAGAGCGGGTGCTCTCGCCCGACGATGAAATAACGCCCGAGACAGTCTTGACCATTCTCGAAGGGGAAGATTTTGTCTCCAATGGCGGCAGAAAACTCGAACGCGGACTTTCGGTCTTTCGGGCGGATGTTGCGGGTAAGGTATTTGCCGATCTCGGCGCCTCGACGGGCGGTTTTACCGACTGTCTCCTACGGAGAGGCGCAAAGCGGGTCTATTGCGTGGATGTCGGCGAGAGCCTTCTCTCCGATCGGCTCAGAGCGGACGGCCGCGTCGTCGTCATGGACAGGACCAATGCGCGCTATCTCGGGCCGGACGACTTCCCCGAACGGTTGGATGCGGTCGTGTCCGACCTCAGTTTTATCTCCCTGCGGCTCGTCCTTCCCGCTGTCCGCGCGGTGCTTCCTTCGGGGGGCGATGCCTTTGTGCTCTTCAAGCCGCAGTTCGAGTGCGGTGGGAAGGGACTTCCCAAGAGCGGTATCCTTCCCGTTGCCCGTCATGAGACATTGCTCGACGGTTTTTATGACTTTTGCGTCTCTGTTTCCCTTGCGCCGCTTGCCATCGTCAATGCGCCCATCCTTCCCAAAAAGAACATCGAGTACATCATTCGGCTGAAAAAAGACGCCGATCCAATGCCCAAGGAATTGTTTTTGCGCGATGCGAAACGCTTTCCCGAAAATTTCTCCTGACAAAATTCGGAAAAGTACTTGAAATTATGCAAAATTAGGTGTATAATAGCCAACGGTATGCAAATCGGGATCTTCTACAACGAAAATCAGGTCGAGCGCAGCGTTGCCGAATCGTTTGCCGCGCTTCTCGGGTCGAGGGGCGCGCATGCTTTTGTCTGTGCGTCCTCCGAAGCGGTTTTACCCTGTGACCGGCTCGTCGTACTCGGCGGGGACGGCACCGTTCTGCACGCCGCAAAGGCAGTTGCGGAGCGCGGGATCCCGTTGGTCGGCGTCAACTTCGGACGCATCGGGTTTTTTTCCGAGTTCGAAAAAGAGGAGCTTGCGGAGGCTGCCGACCTTCTCCTTGGAGAAGGTTCGGGAATTCTGGCGCGCTCTATGCTTGAAACGGAGTTCGGCGGAAAAATTCACCGTTGTCTCAACGAGTTTGCGCTTCTCCGCAACGTCTCACCGGAACGGGCCAACCGTGTGGAGAACATCTCGGTGACCATCGACGGATACGAGGCGGGCGATTATCTCTGTGACGGGCTGATCGCCGCAACACCGACGGGCTCGACGGCCTATTCGCTTTCTGCGGGCGGAAATATCATGCTTCCCGACTGCGAGGCCTTCCTTCTCACGCCCGTCTGTGCCTTTTCGCTCCGGAGCCGTCCGATCGTCTTTTCCGATGCAAGCGTGCTCAAACTTTCCGTCGCCGAAAACGACGCTCTCATGGCCTATGCCGACGGCGAGTTTTTGGGGATCGTCGCGGGAAAAAATTCTCTCGTCATCAGAAAATCCATGCAAAAAGCCGTGTTTCTGACGCGGAACAAACACAGCTTTTTTGCCCGTCTTACCAAAAAAATCAATTGAGTGTCCCGATCCGCGGCGGGACGAAAATAAAACTCTCAGAGGAAACATTATGTTAAGAAACGCACGTCACAACAAGATTCTCGAGATCATCTCCGAAAAGGAGATCGAAACGCAGGAGGAACTCTGTTCCGAACTTGCCGCAAACAATTTTGCCGTCACGCAGGCCACCGTATCGCGCGATATCCGCGAGTTGCACCTCTTTAAGGTAAAAGGCATCCGCAAACGCTTCCGCTATGCCTCCATCGCCCATAACGACGGCGGTCTGTCCGATCAGATGCGCCTTCTGTTCCTCAACTGCGTGGAGGACATCATCCCGGTCGGAAACCTCATCGTCGTGCGCACTCTGAACGGAAACGGATCCAATGCGGGCGTCGTCATCGACCGTCTGGCCTATTCCGAAGTCGTGGGGACCATCTCCGGCGACGATACCGTGCTCATCATCTGCGAGACCGCCGAAAATGCCGCTGCCGTCTGCGAACGTCTGCGGCTGCTCATCAAAAGGTAAAACGATATGCTGAAACGGCTCACCATCCGCAACGTTGCTCTCATCGACAGGGCGGAGATCGAATTTTCGGAGGGGATGAACGTCCTGACCGGCGAGACCGGTGCGGGGAAATCGGTCATCCTCGACTCCATCGATTTCGTGCTCGGTGCAAAGGCCGACAAGAGCATGCTCCGTACGGGAGAAAAGGAATGCTGCGTCACAGCCGAATTTTCCGCCGGGGATGAACTCCTCGTCGCGCTCCGTGCGCTCGATATCGAGGCGGAGGAGGGCGACGACATTGTGATCACGAGACGGTACACGGAGGACGGCAGAGGGGGGATCAAACTGAACGGTGCGCCCGTTTCCGCCTCCATGCTGCGCCGCATCACCTCCGCGCTCGTAGACGTTCACGGCCAGAGCGAACACTTCTATCTCTTAAAAGAAAGCAACCAGCTGAAACTTCTCGACGCCATGGGCGGGGTCTCCGTCGCGGCCGCCAAGGCTGCGGTCGCCGCGCTTGTCGTGTCGCGCAAGGCCATCCTCTCTGACCTCGAACGGCTCGGGGGCGACGAAGGAGAACGTGCCCGTCGGATGGATATCCTCTCCTATCAGGCCGATGAGATCCAACGGGCCGGTCTCCGTGAGGGCGAAGAAGAGGAGCTCAAAGAGCGAAGCATCCGCTTCCGCAACGCCGAACGCATTCTCGACGGCCTTGCCGCGGCGAAGGATGCGCTTCTCTCCGACGGCGGAGGGGCAGATGCCGTACGGTCCGCCGAACGTGCGATCGGATCTCTCACGAAGTTCGACCGCGAATACGACGAGCTTGCCGAACGGCTTGCATCCGTGGGCCGCGAACTCGACGACATTGCGGAAACGGTGGCCTCCCGTCTCGAGGACGATCTCTTCGACGAACGGGAAGCGGAACGCGTAGAAGCGCGCCTCGATGAGATCAAGACGCTGAAGAAGAAGTACGGCGGAGAGATCCGCGACGTCATTGCATTCGGCGAGAGAGCACGCGAGGAGTATCGGATGCTTGCGGAGAGCGCCGAGCGGCGCGAAGCGCTCACCGAAAAACTCAATCGCACCGACGACGAGTTATATGCCGCCTGTGCCGCGCTCACCGAGGCGAGAAAGACGGCCGCAGACGGCTTCTGCAAGCGTGTTATGGAGGAACTGAAGGGGCTGAATATCCCGTCTGCATGCTTTCGTACGGAGTTTGACCGATACGAAAGGGAGGACGTCGGCCACGCTACACAGGACGGGCTCGGCGGGATGCGTTTTCTCTTCTCTGCCAATGCCGGCGAACCGCCCAAGGAGCTCGGCAAGATCATCAGCGGCGGCGAGATGAGCCGCTTCATGCTCGCCGTCAAGGCACAGCTCTCTTCGATCGGCAGCATCGGGACCTACATCTTTGACGAGATCGATGCGGGGATTGGCGGCAAGACCGCGCGCGTGGTCGCGGAGAAGTTCGCCTCCATCGCAAAGTCCGTCCAGCTCATCGCCGTGACGCACCTTGCACAGATCGCCGCCTATGCAGACCGCGAATTTCTCATCGAAAAGCGGGAAGAGGACGGAAAGACCTTCACCCGCATCCGCGAAGTCCGCGAAGAAGAGCGGCTCGGGGAACTTGCAAGGCTGATCGGCGGAACAAGCGAACACGTCCTCGCCCATGCAAGGGAGCTCATCGACGAAGGGAAGGCTTACAAAAAGTCCCTGTAAACCTTTCCGGGAACAAGAATAGAAATCTCAGGCTTACGCAAAATACCTTCAGCACACGGAGGTTGTCATGCGTAAGCTGAATTTTTTTGTTGCCGCCGCTCTCGCGGCGCTCCTTCTGTTTTGCGGAAGCGATCCCGTCACCGCACGGGCAGAGGGGGAGCAGTATTACATCGGAGGC
>CANQUL010000060.1 GCA_947627015.1 uncultured Clostridia bacterium
GCGTCGCGATGTTGCACGCCGTAGAGAACGAATGCGGCTTCTCGATGTAGGTCCCCGAGATGACCGTGCCGTTCTGCAGCATATCCTCGAGGTTGACGAGGTCGCAGTTGTGCATATGTTGGGCAAAGTAGTCGGCGTCATGGAAGTGGATGAGACCGTTGTCGTGTGCTTCCACGATGTCGCGGGGCAGAAGGATGCGCCGCGTAAGGTCCTTGGACACTTCCCCTGCCATATAGTCGCGCTGGACGGAGTTGACCGTCGGATTCTTGTTGGAGTTTTCCTGCTTTACTTCTTCGTTGTTGCATTCGATGAGCGTCAGGATCTGCGCATCCGTCGTGTTGGACTGACGGATGAGCGAGCGCGTGTAGCGGTACGTGATGTACTTGCGGGCAACGGAGAACGCCTTTTGGTCCATGATCTGGTTTTCCACAAAATCCTGGATCTCTTCCACGCTGACCGCACGGTTGAGGTCGCCCGCGAGCGCGGTGACTTTGTTTGCGATGGATTCGATCTGCTCTTCGGTCAGCCGGGCTCCCTCGCTCACTTCGTTGTTGGCTTTCCGGATCGCGTTCAGGATCTTGTCGATGTCGAAGGCGACCTCGGTGCCGTTTCTCTTGATGATCTTCATACTATCCCCTTTCCGTAATGTTAAAATTCGTAATTCAGGTCTCTTTTCTCCGAGAGAGAAAAAACAAGCGTCCCTCCCGAAAGAGGAACGCTATCATTATACAACTCTTTGTTGCATTTGTCAAGGGTTTCCACAATATTTAGATAAAAAATTTTTTTGCGACCACTATATCTTGTGGTGATTTGCCAAAAATCCGCTTTTTTTGAATGTGAAACAGAAGGCGCAAAAGTTACACGGCCTCATTTTATACGAGATTGGTGCCGTTGATGTCGAGACGGAACTTGCATCCGAGGAACTCCGCGGCCCGCCGGCACATCTGCATCCGTCCGAAATAGATCTCGAAATAATCCATCACCGAGCAGATCGACGTGTCGATCTCGATATGAAGAGCGATCGTCTCGCCGTCTATGGTGAGGAAGGAGCGCTCCGCCGCAAGGTTGACGCGGTCATGGATATTCGCTTTGAGAACGTTTTCGATGGGCTTTTTGACGCGGCTCTTGTGGACGTCCGCCTTATCGGCCAGAATCAGTGCGCTCGAAATGTCCGAAACGGGCGTGCCGAACGTTTCGTCGTGGTTTCCGATGGCCATCATGATCTCCGCGGCCGAACGTTCATCCAGCCCGATGCGCGTGAGGATGCGGTAGGCAAGCAGCGCGCCGCTCTGCGCATGGTCGGTACGGTTGACGCAGTTTCCGATGTCATGAAGATACCCCGCGATGGCCGCAAGGCGCACGCGCGAGCTCTCCCTTCCGAGTTCTTCGAGGATCCGGGCTGCCGTGCGGCTGACAATGCCCGCATGCCGCCGCGAGTGCTCGGTAAAGCCGAGCATGCTCGTCTGGGCCTCCGCCATTTCCATGATGGCCTGTACCTCTTTGTCCCGTCCGATCATCGAAAGGTCGATGTCCATTCCTGTCTTCAAAACTCCTTTACCGTCAGATTCGAGAAGATCTCCTCGTATTTCGCTTTGGTAAAGGAGACGGCGCCGAAGGTCGTGACGGCGGCCGTTCCGGCCGCAACGCCCGCCCGAAGGATATCGGGAAGATCCGCGCCCTTTTGCATCATGACGGCGGCTGCCGCGACCATTCCGTCACCCGCCCCTACTGTGGAGTTGACGGCCACGTTGATGCTCTTGCAATAGTAGTTCTTGGTCCCGTCCGTCAAAATCGCGCCGTCCTTTCCCAAGGAGAGAAGGACGGACTTTGCGCCGCGGTCTAAAAGTTCGTGACAGGCGTCGAGGAGATCCTCTTTGTCACCGAGTTTCCGTCCGAGCGTCTCTTCGAGCTCCTCGCGGTTGGGTTTGATGAGATCGACGCCCGCTTCGAGCGCCGCAAACATCTTTTCCCCTTCGGTATCGGCGATCCGGAGCGACTTCCGGTCGACTGCGCGGAAGATCTCGCGGTAATAGCTTGCGTCCACGCCCCGCGGCAGTCCGCCCGAGATGACGGTCACGCTCGCCTGTGCGGAAAAAGTCTGTACCGCCTGCATCAGTTCGACGAGCTTGTCGGCCCCGACCTGCCCGCCGACATCGTTGATCTCGGTGAGCATGGAGCGTTTATCGATACATTTATAGTTCTCGCGCACGCGACCTTCGTTCCAGATAAAGGAGTACGGAACGCCCTCTTCGTGGAGAGCCCGTTCGAACATCGCGCCGTTTTCGCTGTACATAAAGCCCGTTGCGTGGGGATCGGCTCCCAGCCGTGCGACCCCGATCGCAACGTTGATGGCTTTCCCCGTAAAGGAGAGCGTTTTGCTTTTGACGATATTGACTTTCCCGATATTGAGAGAATCGAGTTCGATCGTGACGTCCACGCTCGGACTCATGCAGACGGTAAGAATCATGCGTCGCTCCTTGTTTTTTTGAGCGGTCGCCGCGGTTTGCGCGTGCGGGAAGAGCAGGTCTCTCGGTTACATTGAGATCATCTGAAGCGTCTCATAGAGTTCGTAATTGAACTTCTTTTTCATGGAGACGGCCTCGATGATGTCCATATCGATGATCTCATTCTTGTGAATGCCGACGACGCGGTTGCCGATGCCGTCCTTGAGGAGACGCACCGCCTTGTTCCCGAACTGGGCCGCGAGCATTCTGTCGGCCATCGAGGGCGATCCGCCGCGCTGGATGTGGCCGATATTGGTGGAACGGACCGAATATGTCGTAACTTCCTGAAGCTGCTTTGCAAACTGTTCCGCACTCATCACGCCTTCGGCGACCACGATGATGTTGGAATGTTTTCCGTTCTCGCGGGAACGGTTGATGCGCATCACGACGTCGTCCATATCGTACGGGATCTCGGGGACGATGATGATCTCGGCGCCCGACGTGATCCCCGCATAGAGGGCGATGTCGCCGCAATGACGGCCCATAACTTCGACGACGGAGATGCGCTCGTGGGAATTCATGGTGTCGCGCAGTTTATTGATGACTTCAATGCACGTATTGACGGCGGTATCGAAGCCGAGCGTGTAATCGGTATACTCGAGGTCGTTGTCGATAGTCCCGGGGATGCCGATCGTAGGGATCCCGTACCCCTCCGTCAAGGCCTTGGCGCCACGAAAGGAGCCGTCCCCGCCGATCACGACGAGGCCGTCGATCCCGTGCCGTTCGAGGGCATCGACCGCCCGCTGCTGCCCTTCCTTCGTGAACATCTCCATGCAGCGCGCCGTGCGGAGCTTGGTCCCGCCGCGGTGTACGATGTCGGAGACGCTGCGCATTTCAAGACGGACGAACTCGTCGTCCATGAGGCCCGCATAGCCCCGCTCGATCCCGTACACTTCCATCCCGTAATAGATGGCAGTGCGCACAACGGCGCGGATCGCGGCGTTCATGCCCGGGGCATCGCCGCCGCTGGTGAGTAAACCGATTCGTTTCATAGTCATAAAAACCTCCGTAAAACCCCAATCCCAATTATTATAGCAGATAAATGGGAAAATAGGAATTGTTTTCCCGTCTTTTCCCAAAAATATTTCAGACAAGTTTGATATTCTCGGGCGGAAGGAATGCCCGGAGTTCTGCGGTGAAAGCACGGTTCAGATTGACGGAAAATTCATAACGTTTTCCGTCATGAAGGATTTTTGCCCGTACGGGCCCGGCGTATTCCGTGATCGCATCGAGAAGTTCGTCGAAATCCTCTTCTCCGAGCGAACGGGCGTCGATCCAGAGGACGCTCTCCTTGGGTTCGGCGGGAGATGCCGCCTGCTCCTCGCGGGGCGCCTCGGGGACATATTCCTCGATGGACGCGATCTTGATGACGGGTGCCTTTTCGGGAGCGATATCCACCGTACCTGCGATGCTGACGACCGCATCGATGCGGAGAAAGCTCCTCGCCTTTTCGTAGACCTTGGGGAAGAGGATGCACTCGATGGACCCGTAGAGGTCCTCCACCGTCACAAAGGCCATGAGATCGCCGCTCCGCGTGGAATTCTTCTTGATCGCGGAGATGATGCCGCCCATCGTGATCTGGTCACCGCTCTTGATGCGCTGGTAGGTACGGTCCCCCGTCTCCTCGTCCTCTTCGTAGTCGGTCAGAAAGCCGCAGTGGAAGTTGCATGATTCGAAATGCTTTGCGAACATTCCGAAGGGATGCCCGCTGACATAAACGCCGAGGACGGATTTCTCCTTTGCGAGCTTGTCCATCGTGTCCCATTCGGGGGTATCGGGATATTCGGCCTTGGGCGTCTCCTCCTCGATGATATCGCCGAAGAGAGACATCTGGAGCCCGCTCCGCTGCTTGTCCATCCCTGCGATCCGCCGCATGAGATCCTCGTAGACGGCGGCGTATTGGGAACGGTGATAGCCCATTCCGTCAAAGGCACCGCCGAAGATGAGCGCTTCGACCATCCGCTTGTTCACATACTTCGTGCAGCGCATGAGAAAGTCGGGGAAGTCCTTGAAGGGCCCGTTTTGTTCGCGCTCCTCAATGACCTTTTCCATGGCTGCAATGCCCACGCCGCGCAGGGCGCAGAGCCCGAAGCGGAGCCCTTTTCCCTGGACGGAGAAATAGGCCTTGGACAGGTTGACGTCGGGCGGATAGACGGCGATGTTCTTTTCCTTCATGTAGACGACGTACTTGGCGATCTCATCGATCTTGTCGATGCGGTTGTTGAGTACGCCGGCGAGGAATTCCCGCGGGTAATATTTTTTCAGGTAAGCCGTCTGATATGCGACGACGGCGTATGCCGCGGCATGCGACTTGTTGAACGCGTAGCTCGCAAAACTCTCCATCTGCGCAAAGAGTTCGGCTGCGACTTCGGGCGCAATGCCGTGCGCCTGACAGCCCGTGATGTTCCCTCCCTTGTCGATGTCGCCGTAGATGAACTTCTCCTTCTGCGCCATCAATTCATTGAGGTGCTTCTTTGCCATCGCGCGGCGCACGAGATCTGCCTGTCCCAGCGAATAGCCCGCGAGATTCTGGAAGATCTGCATGACCTGTTCCTGATAGATGATGACGCCGTACGTCTTTTCGAGGATGGGCTTTAAGAGAGGCGTAAGGTAGACGATATGCTCGGGGTCGGAACGGTTCTTGAGATAGTCGGGAATGAAGTCCATCGGGCCGGGATGGTAGAGCGAGATGCCCGCGATGAGGTCCTCGAGACAGGTGGGCTGCAACTGCTTCATGAACCGTTTCATGCCGCCCTGTTCAAGCTGGAACACCGCGTCGGTATCCGCCTCCGAGATCAGCTCGTATGCCTTGGGATCGTCGCATTCCTGACCGAACTCGATACGCTTTCCCGTATCTTCATAGATATAGTCGAGCGTCTTTTTGATGTCGGTGAGCGTTGTAAGGGCGAGGAAGTCCATCTTCAGCATGCCGATGGACTCCACTTCCTTCATGTCGAACTGGGTCGTGATGTCCTCGCCGTTACGGGAAAGCGGCACGTTGTCGGCGATCCTCTTGCGGCAGATGACCACGCCCGCGGCGTGCATCGAAGTGTTGCGCGGCATTCCCTCGAGCTTCAGGCCCATATCGATGACGCGCTTTAACGTCTCGTCCGTCTCGTAGATCTCGATGAATTCGGGATTGCGCTTTGCCTCCGCTTCGGCGAGCTTCTTCTTCGCCTCGTCGCGGTCGTCCGTCCCCTCCTGCGTTTCGGCGAGCTTTTTGCGGAACTTCTCGATGTTGAGACCGAGGAGTTCGCGGATCGTCGACTTTCCGTCCATGAGTTTGGTCACGCGGTCGGTCTCGGCATACGGGACCCGCATGACGCGTCCGACGTCCTTGATGACCGCACGCGATGCGAGCGTTCCGAAGGTGACGATCTGCGCCACATTCTCGGGATGATACCGTCTCCGTACATAATCGATGGTCTCCCCGCGCCGTTCGGTGCAGAAGTCGACGTCGAAATCGGGCATGGAAACACGGTCGGGATTCAGAAACCGCTCAAAGAGAAGGTCATAGCGCAACGGATCGACGTTGGTGATGCCGATCGCATAGGCGACGATACTGCCGACTCCCGAGCCACGGCCCGGTCCCACGGGGATGTCGTGTTCGCGGGACCAATTGATGTAGTCCCATACGATGAGGAAGTAGTCGGCAAATCCCATCTTGATGATGATGCCGAGTTCGTATTCCGCGCGCGCTCTGATCTCGTCGGTCACGACGGGATAGCGCTTGGGAAGGCGTTCCCATGTAAGGCGCGTGAGAAATTCGGGCGAAGGCGTGCCGTCGTCGGCCGTATAGAGCGGGATGAGCGACTTGTCATAGACGGGATCGCCGTTCTCTTTCAGGTTGAACGGCGTGTCGGTATCCGAGACCTTGTCCGCGATCCTGCGGGTGTTCTTTATCGCCTCGGGATAGTCCTTGAAGAGCTCCGCCATCTCGTCGCCCGATTTGAGATAGAACTCGTGCGTCTGCATCTTCATGCGGGCGGGGTCGTCGAGCGTGCGCTTGGTCTGGATGCACATCAGAACGTCCTGCATCTCCCAATCTTCCTTTTTGAGATAATGGACGTCGTTGGTCGCGACGAGCGGGATGCCCGTCTCGCGGGAAATTTTG
>CANQUL010000061.1 GCA_947627015.1 uncultured Clostridia bacterium
GATGCCGAAGTTGCGGCCCTCGATCTGCTTTTGGGCGTATTCGATGAGGTTGGTGAGGAGCTTACTGTCGAGGCTCTCCTCTTCCTGCATCTTGCTCCGTTCGTAGATCGCCTGCATCCGTTCGCCGCCGAACCGCTTCATGAGGTCGTCCTCGAGGGAGAGGAAGAAGATGGAGACACCGACGTCTCCCTGACGTCCGGAACGGCCGCGCAACTGATTGTCGATACGGCGGCTCTCATGCCGTTCGGTACCGATGATGCAGAGACCGCCGGCCTCGATCACCTTGACCTTTTCTTCGTCCGTCTTGGCCTTGTACTGCGCGTAGATCTCCTTGTAGTGCTCGCGCACCTTCATGGTCTCTTCGTCCACTTCGGCATAGCTCGTGGCAAGCTCGATGACGTCGTGCTCGACGCCCTCTTCGCGGAGACGCTTCTTGGCAAGATATTCGGGATTGCCGCCGAGCAGAATATCGGTACCGCGGCCGGCCATGTTGGTCGCGATCGTGACGGCGCCGTAACGGCCTGCCTGCGCCACGATCTCGGCCTCGCGTTCGTGGTTCTTGGCGTTCAAAATATTATGTTTGATCCCGTTCGTGATGAGAAGGCGGGAGATCTCTTCGGATTTCTCGACGGAGACGGTACCGACCAGAATGGGCTGGCCCGTCTTGTGCCGTTCCACGATCTCACGGACGATGGCCTTCTTTTTGCCCGTCTCGGTAGAGAAGATGCGGTCGTGCATATCGATCCGCGCGATGGGCTTGTTCGTCGGGATCTGGATGACGTCGAGGGAATAGATGGTACGGAACTCCCCTTCTTCCGTCTTGGCGGTACCCGTCATGCCCGAGAGCTTGCGGTAGAGACGGAAATAGTTCTGGAAGGTGATCGTGGCGACCGTCTTGTTCTCCTCACGGACGCTGATGCCCTCTTTGGCCTCGATGGCCTGATGGAGCCCTTCCGAATAGCGGCGGCCGATCATGAGACGGCCCGTGAATTCGTCGACGATGATGATGCCCTGACGGGTGTTTCCGTTCGGGTCCTTTTCGTCGGCGATGATGTACTGATCGCCGAGACGGAAGAGATGGTGTGCCTTTAAGGCCTGCTGGATATGGTGATTGATCTTTGCCTCTTCGACGCCGTCCCAGTCCTCGATCCCGAAATAGCGCTCCGCCTTTTCGGCACCGTGGGCGAGAAGGTGCACTTCACGGTCCTTGCGCTCGATGAGATAGTCCCAACCGAGTGTCTCGGACTGATCGAGCTTGCTGTCCGTAAGGCTCTTTTTGCGCTTTTTCTTGCCCTCTTCTTCGGGCTCCTCTTCGGCTCCCGAACTTGCAAGATACGCCGCATAGGCCTGTTCGAGCTCGTCGTCGTAGCCCCCTTTCAAGGTGCGGACGAACTTATCGGCGCGCTCATAGAGATCGGAGGACTGCTCCGCCCGGTGCGAAATGATGAGGGGCGTTCTCGCCTCATCGATAAGAATGGAGTCGACCTCGTCGACGATGGCGAAGTTGAGCTCGCGCTGGACCATGTCCTTTTTGGCATAGGCGAGATTGTCACGCAGATAGTCGAAACCGAACTCGTTGTTGGTCCCGTATGTGATATCCGCCTGATAGGCGGCACGCTTGTCGTTTTCCTCCATTCCCGGAACGACCACGCCGACGGTGAGCCCCATGAACTTGTGGACTTTGCCCATCCATTCCGCGTCGCGGCGGGCGAGGTAATCGTTGACCGTGACGATGTGGACTCCTCTCCCCGAGAGTGCCTCGAGATAGGAGGGAAGGGTGGCGACGAGCGTTTTTCCTTCGCCCGTTCTCATCTCGGCGATACGGCCCTGAAAGAGGCAGATGCCGCCGACGAGCTGAACGTGGAAATGCTTCATCCCGAGGACGCGCCAACTCGCCTCACGAAGCGCGGCAAAGGCGTCGTAAAGAATATCGTCGAGCGTCTCGCCCTTTGCGAGCCGCTCCTTGAGCACGGCGGTCTGACCCTTGAGCTCCTCATCGGACATTGCCTGATATTTGGGCTCCAGCTTTTCGATGTCGTCCGCCATTTTGTCGAGTTTTTTGAGACTGCTGCGTTCGTCTCTGTTTCTGATATACGAAATCAATCCCATAAGAAAAATCCTGCTCCGAAAATTGTCAATAGGAATACCTATCTATTTTACACTACTTTCGCGGAATTTCAAAGCGTTTTCAGGCGGTTTTTTGTGAATTTCGCGGAATCGGTAGCATTTTCTCGGGAAATTCCCGAAATCGCCGCAAAAAAATCCCCCGCAATGCGGGGGAACACGCCGTTTATTCCGTACGGGGAGCTTCTTCGTCCGCCGATGGGATCATGACGGTGGAGAGACGGGCCGATTCTTCCCGGGCGGCATCGTGGAGCTCGGACGCGATCCGTTCGGCATCCGACGTCTCGGCAAGGGCGGCACCCGACTTCAAAAGTGCACGCAGCTGTTCGGCGTTCTCCACTTCGGAAACGTCGACGCGGAGTTTCCCCCCGCTTACACGGAGCGCACGGAGAACGAGCGGGATCTCCCCCCGCACGCAGACGGCGTCCGCTTTCCCCTCGACCGCCGCACGCGTCCCGAGTGCGATCTCCTCTTCTCCGATGGAGTGATCCTCAAGGGAGACGGAAAGCGGACACTTGCGGGCCGCACGCTTGATCTTTTTGATCTCCCGTCTCAGATAAGAGCTGTTCCCGGCGCGCAGAGCGGAATAACAGAGGACGAGACGGATCTCTTTTGCTCCCTGTGAGACCGCCTTCCTGGTCTCCAACCGTTTGACGGGGATCAGGCTCTCCCCCGTGCCCCCGACGAGCGCGATGACATAGCTTTGGGTGCCCGAAAGATGCTTTTTTGCGGCCGCAACGCCCACGGGTGAGGACAAAACGCCGTATGCGTTGAGTTTTTTCGCGCTCTCGCACGCCGCCTTCAGAGCATGACGGTCGGTCTCCCGCCGCGAGGCATTTACGATGAGTTTGTGCAGGGCAACGGCGATCTCCGCCTCCCTGCGGGTCCTTTTGAATTCTCCGTATTCCACGGCCTCGGCCGCGGAAAGTATTGTTCCTTCCATACCGACTATCTTTCCCGAAAATACGGGGAATTATGCCCGTATTTTGCAGAATATGACATCAGACGGATGGTATAATCGTCTCATGAATCTCTTATCGGTACAGGCTGCGGGCGCCTTCTGGACGGTCTTTCTCTTTGCAATGTGCTTCTTTTTCGTTCATCTCTTCCGCTTGGCACACATGGGATACCACGCGGGAAGGCGCTTTCAAAAAGAGGAAGAAAAAGAGCCGGAAGAATCCACGGAGGCAAAGCACGCTGAACCCGTCTATTACATCGTCGAAAAAAAGAAGAAACGGACCAAAGCATCCTATTCGGAACCCAAGCGCATCAAATTCGAAAAATAATCCGCTTTTTCCGCAAATCGAAAAAACGCAAAGGGGCACCCGTGATTGGGTGCCCCTCGGGGAATCAATAAACTATAAAAATCCGGATGAGATTCCAGCGAATCCCATATGCTATAAATGAGTGCTACGCCTATTTATGTTTTTAACACCCACGCCCATTGATGCATTTTTTATTATCATTTCATTCATCCATTCTACGTCCTGTAAATAGACTTTCGCCGGACAAAACAATAAATGTGTTCTATCTGACGAGCATTTTGGACCTTTAAGAATTTTATCGCAATCCAAATGAGCTACACTTCGCGGAACATGTCTTATTTGATTTGTCACAAGCACGAGCATTCTGCTATCGGATATGGGAAAGAAGTAGTAAATTGGCAAATTGAATTTCTTTCCATTCGGCAATTCTTCTTCGCCATACATAACTGTGGGATAGCAATCGGATATATGAAAATCCACATTCCCGCGTCGTTCCAAAAGACACATATAAAAATTTTGAAATTCCATGCAAATGAACCGTTTTATCAATTCATTTACTTTTGGATTTCCCAAAACATCTCTAATACTACGACATTGACTTAATAGATGAACATTGGTAAGCCACAAATCATTCATGTCTATCTCCTCCGGTCCCCCGCTGTACAATGCTTTTGAAGGAGACGACATATTGTTAAATTGTATTTTTGTATTTACCGTGCGAAACGCAAGCAGTGAAAGAAATATGCGTAATTTCTCATCCTCCGTAAAGGTTAACTCAATTTCATCATCTTGAATAAACTTTTTGAAAATTGGCGCTATTTCCGCCTCAAATTTTGCCAAACTATCTTCGATCTCAACTGAATTTTCCGCTGTTGAATAGAAATACTTTTCCATAAAGATATCTGAAACAAACTTGGAAGAATATTCCTGTTTACCAACTTCAAAGAAAAACAACCTTTTTTTATTTTGATCGTCGCAAAAGTTTTTCAATATGAATTGCGGAATATAGTGTTGTCGCACATGATAATTTTGTGATTTAATCATTATGCACCTTAAATATGTTCAAATCGAAAATGTTCTAACAGGCGAACGGTAAAACAGTAGAGCAAAAATTATTAATTACAATACAAATGATTTTTTCAACCATCGTGAGCCTGTGAACGGAATGCACCTTAACGGGTGCCCCTCTTTCGGATCATTCCTCGTAGCGTTCGAGGTTTTTCCCGCTGTCCCAGAGCCGTTCGAGATAGTAAAACAGGCGGCTCTCCTCGTTAAAGACGTGCACGACGACATCGCCATAATCGATGACGCCCCAACGCCCCTCGCGAAGCCCCTCGGTCCGCACGGGATAGAGATCGTAATTCTTTTTCATCTGTTCCTCGACGTGATCGCCGAGCGAACGCACCTGCGTGGACGATTTCCCGCTCGCGATGACAAAATAGCTGCATACGACCGTCTGCTCGTCCACACGGAGAATGACGATATCCTCCGCTTTTTTGTCGGACAGCGCTTTGGCGCAAGCCCTTGCAAGTTCGTAACTTTCCATGATTTTTCTCCTTTATCGAATTTTGATTCTTGATTTTGTTCCGTATTTCACGGTGTAATCGCGTTTTCGCCGCAGATCCGCACTCCCATCCTCTTACTCCGCGGTTTGCACCGCTCCCGGAAGCGTCTGCGCCCATTCCGCCGCACGCTCGGTGAGCGGGTAGACGGGCCTTCCGCTCGCCCGAAGGAAGGCAAGCTGTTCGCAAAACGCCGTCTTGAGGCACGCGTCGAGGTCTCTCCAAAAGAGCGCACGCAAGGCCTCCACGCCATCGTAGTTCCTCCCATCCTCAAGCATATCGGAGAGAAACACGAGTTTCTCGAGGCGGCCCATCCCCTCTCTTCCGCTCGTGTGATAGCGGATGGCATCGAGGATCTCCGCATCGCTTACGCCGAAGGAATGTTCCGCAAGATAGGCGCCCGTATACTGATGCAGAACGGGTTCGGGGACGCCGGGAGGGCAACGGAAGCCCGCAAGGAGCGGACTCGACAGGGAAACGTACTTCCCGCAGTCGTGCAGCATCGCCGCAATGAGCGCCTTTTCGAGGGGGATCCCGAGCGATTTGGACCGTTTGCAGGCCATGAGTGCTACGCGATAGCTGTGAAGGATGCGGGACGGTTTTTCGAGGAGCAATCCCGCGGCCTGTTCGGGGAAGGCGTAGAGGCCGTGTTCCCCGATATAACGGAGCACGGCGGGATCGAGCGCTTCGAGCCCCACGCCGCCCGTGGCCTCACGGAAGGCGACGGAAACGCAGACCGCCGTCGAAGAGACGGCTTCCCCGACAAAGGGGATCTCGGCAAAATCTTTGTGAAACCGCGCACGGAAGCGGTCGTGCAGGGAGGGATCGAGTTCTTCCACCCGCCCCGCGGCTGCGATCACGACGTTTTCCGTGATGTCCTCGGGCTTATACCAACTGAAAAAGTTCTCGAGCATATCCGCGCCGACAAGAAAATAGCGCTCGGCATCGGGATAGAGCTCCCGGAAGTGACGGCATGTGAGATAAGAATAACTCGTTCCTCCCGCGCGGAGCTCGTAGTCGCTGACCTCCGCCTGCGGGACCGCTCCGAAGGCGATCTTCGCCATTTCAAGACGGTCGGCCGCAGCGGCACGGGCTCCGCCCCGCTTGTGCGGCGCAAGACAGGATGGCATGATAATGACCTTATCGAGCCCGAGCGACCCGACAGCCGCCTTTACGAGACGAACGTGCTCCCTGTGAACGGG
>CANQUL010000062.1 GCA_947627015.1 uncultured Clostridia bacterium
GACGATCTACCGTTGGTTATACGAGGGGTATGTAGCAAAGGGAGACGTAAAGAAGCTGCGAAGGAAGGGAAAGACAAAGAAGCGGCTCGGGAACGGCGGAAGGTTCACAACGGGATAAGAGCGTATATACGCGGAAAGAGTTCGGGCATTGGGAAGCGGATACGGTCGTGAGCGGGCAAGGGAAGAGCAAAGCATGCTTTGCGACGCTTGCAGAGAGAAAGACGAGGTTTTACATAGCAATTAAGATCCCCAACCGAAGCGGAGAGGTAATGGCGAAAGCGGTGATTGCCGTTCTCTCCAAACTTCCCAAAGGGGCGGTGAAGACAATTACCTGCGACCGAGGAAGCGAGTTCTCCCATTGGAAAGAGATAGAAGAGGCATTGCATTGTTCCGTCTACTTTGCCGATCCCTATTGCGCATGGCAAAAGGGAACGAATGAAAACCTGAACGGCTTGCTTCGGGAGTTCTATCCCAAAGGACGTGACCTTTCCCATGTCAGCGAAACTACCCTAAAAAAGAATCTGGCGCTTCTCAACGCCAGACCCAAAAAAATCCTTCTCTTCCAATCCCCGCTGCTTCTCTTTGAACAAAATCTCAAAATCTGTTGCACTTAGTTTGACAATTCACTCGACCATGTAGGAATTTCAGATAAATTGCAGAATGTCGACGAGGATGGCGAAGCCGAAGATGAGGACAAAGCCGACGGCGTGGATCGCGGCCTCCACCTTGCGGGAGATGGGCTTGCCGCGCACCCATTCGATGGCCGTGAACACGACCTTGCTCCCGTCGAGTGCGGGGATGGGCAAAAGGTTGAACACGGCAAGATTGACGCCGATATAGGCCGTGATCTCGAGGAAGTTCCTGACGCCCGTTGCGGCAATCTGAGAGGTCATGGTGATGGTCGTGACGGGTCCGCCGAAGGCATCGAGCCCCAAATGCCCCGTCAGAAGTTCCCCGAGCACGCGGAAGATAAAGCCCGCGATCTTGAAGGAATAGACGAACGAGCGGCCGACCGTCTCGAAAAACCCGAACCTGATCTCGGCCGAGGACAGCATGTAGTAGCGCGAATAGCCCGTCTCCGAGGCGGGATCCTCGCGCTCCTCGATCCCGATGCCGAGCGCCTTCCACGCCGCAGAGACCTGCGTGCTGTTCTTGATGACGACGTCCTCGCGCAGCATGATCTCCTGCTCCATGCGCTGCCTTCCTTCGGGCGTCTCGCGCAGGACGGTGAAGGTGACGATGTCCCCCTTCTTCCCGCCGTTGACGGAGAGCGCGATGTCGGCATTCAGATAGAAGCCCGTCCCCTCCGCGCCGAGAAGGATGTCCCCCGCCTGAAAGGAATATTCCGCGGGAAAGTCGTCGGTGACGTCCGATCCCCGTACCATGACCATGCTCTGGCCGAAGCAAGCGAACATTACGACGATGAGGATGAGCGCGAGGAAGTAGTTCATCGCAGCGCCCGCGATGAGCACGATGATGCGCTTCCACGGCGCCATCTCGGTGAATTTTCCGCCGCGCGGGACGGGCGTCTCCGTCCGCTCCGCCCCGGAGAGTTCCGAGGCGGGATGTTCCGCGCTCCATTCGGCCTTCGGGTCTGCCGTTTGCAGATCTTTGAAGGGCTCTTCCGCGGATATGGGTGCCTCGTCTTTGGTCTCCTCGTCGAGACCGTCCTCCCCGTCGAAGGCGCAGTAGCCGCCGAGGGGGATGAGTCGCAGGGCGAAGAGTTCCCCCGTCTTTTTGCTCTTGCGCTTGAAGAGGGCGGGCCCGAATCCGATGGAAAACTCGTTGATGCGGAACTTTAAGAGCTTGCCCGCGATGTAGTGCCCGAATTCGTGGATGGTGATCATGACGAGCAGGATGAGGACGGCGAGGACGACGCCCCCGACCGTGCTCCATACGCTCATGAGATTATAGACCATTGACATACCGTTTTGCCTCCTCCCGCGCGCGCCTGTCGGCTTCGGCAACGTCTCCGTACGCCCTTACCTCGGACATGGGTATGCGGGAGAGCGCGTCTTTGATAGTGTCCGCGATTTGCGGAAAGGATATGCGGCCGCCGAGAAAGGCCTCGACCGCGATCTCCGCCGCCCCGTTCAGGACGGCAGGCGCCGTTTTGCCCGCCCTCCCTGCCTCGAGGGCCAGCCCGTAGCAGGGGAACCGTTCCGCGGGCAGGCGTTCGAAATGCAGCGAGCCGAGCGATTCGAAGTCGAGTTCCCGTTCGCAGGGGAGCCGCTCCGGGTAAGTGAGTGCCAGCTGGATGGGAACGCGCATGTCGGGATAGCCGAGCTGCGCAAGGGCCGCGCCGTCCTCGAAGCACACCACGGAATGGACGATGCTCTCGGGGTGCACGACGGCTTTTATGCGCGAAAAGTCGACCCCATACAGCCATTTCGCCTCAATGACCTCGTATCCCTTGTTGAGGAGCGTGGCGCTGTCGACCGTGACCTTCTTCCCCATCTTCCACGTCGGATGGCGGAGGGCGTCGGCTGCCGTCACGCGGGCAAGCTGCTCCGCGGAAAACGTGCGGAAGGGTCCGCCGCTCGCCGTCAGGATGATGCGCGAAAACGCACCCGTCCGTTTCATGCCGAGGGCCTGAAAGATGGCGGAATGCTCGCTGTCCACGGGGATGATCTCCGCGTTTCGGCGGGCCGCCGCCTCGGTGACGAGCTGCCCTCCCGCGACGAGGGATTCCTTGTTGGCAAGGGCGACGGGCTTGCCCGCTTCGATCGCCTTCAAGGTGTAAGAAAGGCCGGAAAATCCGCTTGCCGCAATAAAGGCAAGATCGCATTCCGAAAAGAATTCCTCGGACATGGGGCCGTCGTCCGCGGCGTAGACCTGTTTGGGATGAAATTCTTCCGCAAGGCGCGCGAGCGCGGGGCTCCGTCTCCTTGCGGCCAGTGCACAGAGCGAAAATCGGTCGGGATAGCGGCGCACGATGTCCGCCGTCTGCGTTCCGATGCTGCCCGTGCATCCGACCAGAGCGATCTTTTTCATACGTTCCCCTACAAAAATGCCCGCTTTTGCCGAGCGGACATTACTATCGTGAGATTTCTTCCTATTGTATGCGCTTCAGCCCACGATCATGATTCGGATGACCATGACCGCCGCGACGATGAGGCTCGCATAGAGCGAGGAGTCGATGCGGTCGAGGATGCCGCCGTGACCGGGGAGCAGCTTGCCCATGTCCTTGACGCCGAGCTTGCGCTTGATGGCACTCTCCACGAGGTCGCCGAACTGCGAGAACGCGGCCGTCACGACGCCGAGCCCCATAAAGAAGAGGAGATTGAGCGCGTTGGGATCGAGTCCCCGTCCCCAGCCGAGGTTGATGAGGTCGGTGATCTTGTCGAGCTCGATGAGCCCGTAGCAGAGGTAGAAGATGATGTTGGCCCCCACCGCACCGCCGATGAGACCTCCGAACGCGCCGATGACCGTCTTGTTGGGGGAGATGTTGGGCGCAAGTTTTACGGGCAGCTGTTTGCCGAAGAGCTTCCCGAAGAAGAAGGCAAAGACGTCGGCCACGGGCGCCACGACAAAGATGAAGAGGATGGCGAGCTCGGAGTACCGCTCGAGGTGATTACAGACGGAGAGCAGGACCAGAAAGAAGGAGGGATAGATGCAGGAAAAGAGCGCATATCCCGTGGACTCGAGCGACACGCGGCTGTGCGAAAAGACGAGGAGCGCGAGCAGGATGGAGAGCCCGGCCATGAACACGCCGAATACGATGTGCATGGAGTAGTTCCGTCCGACGGCCGTGGCACTGCCGCCCGGGTCGGGCAGGCGGACGCCCTGAATGTCTGCAAAGTAGAAATCGCTCAAGGCATAGGCAACGATCACGAGGCCCGCAAAGATCATGACGACGACCTTCTGCGAGGCGTGCATCTTGTCCTTGAACGCGCGCGTCATCTCCCACGTCCCGAGAAGCGAGAATGCGAGAATGACGACATCGAATACGAGCCGTCCGAGGTGGAGCGTCGTCACCCCACCGTCGTTCGTGATCTCGACGTTCCAGAAGATCTTGGCAAGAAAGAAGAGAAACAGAACGGTGATGTAGACGACTGCCGTGATGGTCCTGAGCTGCAGGTTGCTCAATTGTTTTTTGGGTTTGACAGGATTCATAGCTTCACGTTTCGATCTTCCCGTAGCGGCGCTCGCGCTTTGCGTACTCCGAGAGGGCACGGTCGAGGTCGCGGCAGGTAAAATCGGGAAATAGTTTGTCGGAGAAAACAAGCTCCGCATAGGCGCTCTCAAAGAGCAGAAAGTTGGAGAGGCGCTTCTCCTTTCCGGTGCGGATGAGAAGGTCGACCGCGGGCATGCCCCCCGTGGACAAGCTCTCACGGAAGGATTCGAGCGTGATCTGCGCACCCGCCTCGGCAAGTTTTTCCGCGGCCGAAACGATGTCCTGCCGTCCGCCGTAGCCGATGGCAAGCGCAAGCGTTCCCTTCGCTCCGTCCGAGGCCGCACGGACGCCCTCTTCGATGACCTTGCGGGTCGCCGCGGGAAGAAGCATACAATCCCCCACGACGCGGAGCGCGATGCCCGCACGCCGGAGCGGTCCGATCTGCTCGGTAAAGTAGATGCGGATGAGTTCGAAGAGCTCGTCGAGCTCCTCCTTGGGACGGGACAGGTTTTCGGCCGAGAGCGCAAAGAGCGTGCAATACGGGATCCCCAGCCCGAAGATGTGTTCGGTGAGAGAGAGCATGCGCTTCATGCCCGCCCTGTGCCCCGCGGCACGCGGAAGCATGCGCCGCTGCGCCCATCTGCCGTTGCCGTCCATGATGACGGCGATGTGCTCGGGAAGGACCATCAAACGGTCATGAGCTCCTTTTCTTTGGCGGAGATGATCTTGTCGAGCTCCTCCATGGTGTCGGAGATCTTTTTCTCGATGTCGATCTCGCAGTTCTTGCTCTCGTCTTCGGAGAGTTCCTTGGCCGTCTTCATCTTCTTGATGCCCTCCATGGCGTCGCGGCGGATGTTGCGCGCGGCCACTTTGGATTCCTCACCCGTCTTTTTGATCTGCTTGACGAGTTCCTTTCTGCGCTCCTCGGTGAGTTCGGGGAACACGAGGCGGATGACCGAGCCGTCGTTGGTGGGCGTGATGCCGATGTTGGAGGCCAGAATGGCCTTTTCGATGGCTTTGAGAAGGGACTTATCCCACGGGCTGATGACGAGGCAGCGCGCATCGGACACGGCGACGTTGCCGAGCTGGTTGAGGGGAGACATCATGCCGTACGCCTCGACCTGCAATTTGTCGAGAATGTGCGGATTGGCTCTGCCTGCGCGGACGGAGGCATAGTTCTCCTTGAGGACGGAGACCGTCTTGTCAAGTCTGTCTTCGAGTACGAGGAAGATCTCTTCTGCTTTTTCGTTTTCTACCATTTTATTTTTTCTCCTTTATCAGATATCGCCGCATCCGAAGGTGCCCGGGGGCCGGCCCCGGTCACTCGTTGGAGATGAGGGTGCCGAGCTGTTCGCCGCAGACGGCGCGCAGAATGGAGTCCTCCTCTCCGAGAGCAAAGGCAAGGACGGGGACGTTGTTTTCCATACACATGGTGGCCGCCGTCGTGTCCATTGCCTTGAGACCGCCCGAGACGATGTCGCGGAAGGTCATGTGTTCGTACTTCTTCGCCCCGGGGTTGGTGCGCGGGTCGCTGTCGTAAATGCCGTCTACGTTCTTGGCCATGAGAAGGACGTCGGCGTTGATCTCGCAGGCGCGTTGGGCGGCCGCGGTGTCCGTCGAGCAATAGGGATTGCCCGTGCCGCACGCCATGATGACGATTCTCCCCTTTTCGAAGTGATGGAGCGCCTTGCGGAGGATGTAGGGCTCGGCGACGGAGATCATGTTGAGCGCCGTCTGCACGCGGGTGGGAACGCCGCGCTGTTCGATGGCGTCCATCATGGCCAGCGAATTCATCACGGTCGCGAGCATGCCCATCTGATCGGCCGTCGTGCGGTCCATCTTTGTGCCCTGACGGCCCCTCCAGAAGTTGCCGCCGCCGATGACGAGGGCGATGTCCACCCCC
>CANQUL010000063.1 GCA_947627015.1 uncultured Clostridia bacterium
CCCACGTTGATGACGGTATCGGCCTCGCCGACGCCGTGGAATGCACCTGCCATAAAGGGATTGTCCTCGACGGCGTTGCAGAATACGACGAGCTTGCAACAACCGAGACCGTCACGGTCTGCGGTCCTCTCGGCCGTCTCCTTGATGAGTTCTCCCATCAGTCCGACTGCATCGATGTTGATCCCCGAACGGGAAGATCCGACGTTGACCGACGCGCACAGGCGTTCGGTGGAAGCGAGGACCTCCGGGATCGTCCTCAAAAACTTGTCCTCGTAATCCGAGGTGCCCTTGTGGACGAGCGCAGAATATCCGCCTAAAAAGTCGATCCCGAGTTCGGCGGCGGCGCGGTCAAGGGCGCGGCCGACGAGGGCGCTCTCTTCGGGGAAGGCCGCCGTAATGAGAGAGACGGGCGTCACGGAAATGCGCTTGTTGACGATGGGAATGCCGTACTCCCGCGAGAGCTGTTCCACCGTGGGGACAAGCCGTTCGGCACGCATCATGACGCGATCGTATACGGCGCGGGCCGTCTCCTGTGCGGTTTCCCGCACGCACGGCAGAAGCGAGAGTCCCATCGTGACCGTGCGGATATCGAGATGCTCTTTTTCGATCATCTCAATGGTTTCGAGCACTTGGTTTTTCGTAAACATATCCTTCCCCGCGCCTTATACGTTATGCATCGCGTCGAAGAGGTCGGCATGCTGGATCCTGATATCCATGCCGATCTCCCCGCCGAGCGCCGCAAGACCCCCGGAGAGCATATCGAAGGGGTCGGTACTCCCCTCGGTGTTGACCATCATGATCATCGCAAAGCGATCTCCGAGGATGGTCTGCGACACATCCTCGATGTTGATCCCGTGTTCCGCGAGAAAGCCGCTGACGCGGGCGATGACCCCGCGGCGGTCCGTTCCCGAAACGGTTACGACTGCGTGCATCGTCCCCTCCTTATTCCGCGATAAAGAGCACGCCGAGCGTATTCTTTCCGCAGTGGCCGGTAATGACGGAGCCCGCCACCGTCTCAAGGACCTCGTCGAACGCAAACGTCTCGGCGACTTTCTTCTTGGCGAACTCCACGAGTTCGGGATAGGCCGAACTGTGCGTGATAAAGCAGCGGCGCTTGTCGTACTTGGGATATTTCTCGGCAAGATCGTCCACATAGCCCGAAATGCACTTCTCCATGCTGCCGCGGTACTTGTTCCCGGGAACAAGCTGCCCGTCGTCCATCTGGATGAGCGGATGGATCTTGAGAATATTGGCGCCGTACATCTGCATGCGCGAGCATCTGCCGCCTTTGTAGAGGTAGTCGAGACGGTCGGGAATGAACGAAGTATTCACTTTGGGACGAAGTTCGTTTACGATCTCAACGATCTCCTCGGCAGACTTTCCCTCTTCGATGAGGTCTGCCGCCTTCATGACGAGAAGGCCCTGTCCCGAAGAGAGTGCCTTGGTATCGACGACAAAGACCTTTCCGCCGAATGCCGAAGCAGCCTCTTTCGCATGGTCATACGACGACGAAGCCTTGGCCGAGATGTTGAAGTGGATGACTGTCTTTCCCTCGCCGACGTACTTGGAGAACATCTCCTCATAGTCAACGGTCGCCGGTGCGGACGTCTTGGGCAAGATCCCCGTCTGTTCCACAAAGTCGAAGATCTCCTGCGGTGTGATCTCCACGCCGTCGCGGAACGAATCGGTCCCGAGGATCACCGAGAGCGGGACGATGTCGATGTTGCGAAGTTTGGCGCTTACGCCGAGATCGCAGGTGCTGTCTGTCGTGAGCTGAATCTGCATAGTATTCTCCTTTGATTGCTGTCGAATTGATTTATTTGCCGAAGAGCATGGAACGGAACCGTTCCCACCCGGCGATGACCTGCTTGTGTTCCACCGCCCATTCCGGGACGACACCGATCACGTCCTCCGCTTTGAGCGGACCCACCGAACGGGAATCGAAACTTGCATTGCGGGCACGGTTGTCGCCCATCACAAAGATCTCCCCTTCCCCCACGGTGAATTCGAAATCGATATAATTTCCGCTTGTGGCGTACGGCTCGGAGAGCGCCGTGTACTCGCCCCCGCCCGCGGCGAGGTATACAACACCGTCCTCGCACTTGATGCGGTCGCCCTCCTCGGCAACGATCCGCTTGATGATGTTGTGTTCTCCGTTCACACTGTACTCCGGGACATCGGAAACGTCGATAACGACGACCTGGCCCCGCTTGAGCGTGAAATTCCGCGCGATAACGACAATATCACCGTCCGAAAAGGTATGCTCCATCGAGGAACCGTCGATGTTGAGCGTGGAAAAGGAAAATCCGAAGAGAAAATTTGCGACGGCAAGGAGGAAAAAGAAGATCAGCGCGGTCGTCAGAAGGCAGGAGACCGCACGCAAAAATTTCGTTTTCCCATCCGATTTTGCTTGTTCCATATCCTGTCTCCCCTCACAGCCAGATGACATTGTTGATGAGCACATCCTCGTCGCTCATGAAGGCGACGGAGACGACACCGCCGAAATCCTCCAGCGTGGCGCCCGCTTCCGACTTGAAATCGGAGGGATCGAAGATGAGGCTCTGCCACGTTCCGCCCGCCGAGATCTTCACTTCGTCCCAGAAGCCGATCTTTTCCTCTTCGTCCTTGAAGAAGACGACACGCAGACGGGCGTCCTGCGGCGAATATGCGTCAAACCGGAAGGAGGCTCCCTCCGGCGGCTCGTATCGCCGTTCTCCGACACGGTAAGAGATGATGCCCGGATTGGTGCAGATTCCGACGATGCCGCCGTAACCCGCCATGGGACGGATGCCCGTATAGGCACCGTCCGAAAAGCAGTCCGCAACGGGGATCGCCCTCTTCCGGAACGTCGTGAATCCGTTCTTCCCTTCCGCCTCCCCGTAGATGACGCGGCTCCTCTCGCAGACATTCCGGTACCGTTTGGGGACGTTGACCTCAAGGATCTTGGAGGTAACGGAAAACCCGTTGGAATAGGACACAAAGACGAAAACGAGCGCCTTGTCGCTCCCTTTATAGAGCGTGAGCGGGATCTTCCCGACATTGCCGGCAAGGTCCTTGGGCTTTCCGAGAACGCGCGTCCAGTCCCGCGTCTTGAAGGCGGCGATATTCTCCGTGTAGAAAATGCCGAACGTCTCCACCTTCCCCTTCTCGTCGAAGGTACCCGTCACCATGAGATTCCCGTCCTCTTCGTCGACGGAGATCCCGATGGGCCCCGAGAGATAGACCGACCGTCCCTTGAGGTATCGGTCGAGATAGAGATCGATATCCTTCAGTGAGTGCGTTCCCACGAGTCCGCTCCCGTGGGCGGAGAAGAGGAGCGCTTTTTCCGACTGCGCACTGATCTGCCCGAAGGTATCATAGACGCGGTCGTAATTGTATTTCTTATCGTTGATGGCCGAAACGAGCAGGACGGGACAGCGGATGAGCGGCGCATAGCTCTGGGAATCGATCCCCGCAATAAAGCGGTGCCGTTCCTCGTCGAGAATGCGGTTTTCCCCCTTTTCGAACTTCCCGATCCCGCGATAGGCAAGCCAGCCCGCCGCGCAGACGGAGACCATGCAGGCAAGCGGGACATAGGGGGCGATCTTGAACAGGATCTCCCCGCCCGTTCTCAGGCCGATCCCGGCAAACGCCGTGACCTCCTTCCGTCCCGACAGGTAGGCGGCGGCATACCGCGCCACGGCAGCCCATTCGTACCAACTCGTCTCCTTTGCCGTCTCGTCGCAGAATTCGATGTGTCTGCCCGCCTTGGAAAAATTTGCGTACTCGATATCCTTGGGATAAACGGTGTACGGTCCCGACGCGGTCTCGCCGCAATAATCGACGCACAGCACGCCGTATCCGCTCTCAAGATAGCGGGAGATTAACTTTTTGTCAAAAGGAAATCCCGCCTCAAAGAGGATCATCACGGCGGGAAACGTCTCCGCCCCCTCGGGGAAAGCGTATCGCGCATAGATGCGCACGCGCCCCGCGGCGGTCTGTCTGCCCGAAAAGTAGAGGTCGCGCCAAACGGCGCCCTCCGCCTTCCACTCCGCGATGCACTCTTCCTCGAGGGGAAGGCTGTCATCGAAATCCTGCCACAGTGTGACGGGTGTCAAAAATGGATTGCCCACGCGTTGCCTCACTCCTCCCTGATGGACGAACCGCGATCTTCGGTCGCCTTGGTCACCAGGAGTTTTCGATCGATTCTATGTTTGAGTTCCCCGACATGCGAGATGATGCCGACAGAGAAACTTTCGCTCCGTAATTTTTCGAGACTGTCCATCACAACGTCCACGAGCCGCTCGTCGAGCGTTCCGAACCCTTCATCGAGGAAGAAGAACTCAACGGGACGCAGCGATTTCGCACAAATCTCCGCGCCCAACGAGAGCGCGAGCGAGAGGGAGACGAGAAAGGTCTCCCCGCCCGAGAGCGTATGCACGCCCCGAAGCTCCCCTCCGCTGTAATTGTCCCCCACGAAAAATCCCTTTTCGTACCGAAGGAAATACCGTCCGCCCGTCAGAGACAGGAGGCGTCCGCTTGCACCGGCTGCGATCGTAACGAGATACTCTTCGGCAACGTACTCCATGAATTTATTTCCATCGAGATAACTTTTAAGTCGGGAGGAACACCGGGCATTGCGGGCCAGCCGCTCGTTTTCCTCGGAGATCGCTTTTTTTTCGGCAAGCGCCTTTTCTTCCCGCTCCCACTCGTCGCGGGACAGGGCACGGCGGGCGGAAGCATCCCGAAGCAGCGATTCCGCCTCCGCACAGGCCGCATCGGCCTCCTCGAGCATCTGCTCTGTGACTGCGGGGATCTCCGAGAATTTCGCCTTTTCTTTCTCGAGAAGCGCAAGCTCCGCGGTGTATGCTTCATAGGTCCTTGTCGCTTCGGCAAAGCCCCGATATCGTTCGGTGAGCGCCTCCGCTTCGGCGGGCGAAGCAAATGCACCCTTTGCAAGTTCTTCTTTCAGGCGGGATCCCGCGCCGTCGAGATCTTTTTTGAGGAAATCGAGCCGCTCACTCGCCGCGGAATACCGGGTATGAGCGGCGGAAAGAGACTCCTTAAGGCTACGCATGCCTGCGCTCTTCTCCCGCTTCTCGGCCTTTTTTGCCTCAAGCAGTTTACTCGTCTCCGCAAGATCGGGAGCATCCGCAAGCGCCTGTCTGCATTCTTCGATCTGTTTCTCCAACGATATAAGTTCGAGCCCGAGCCGTTCCCCTTCGCGTCTTGCGAGCTCTGTCTCTCCCCGCTTCTTTTCGAGGTCGACGAGTTCGTCGGTCAGGCGCCGTCTTTCCCGCGCTCTCTCGTCATAGGAGACGCGGAGAGCGGAGAAATCAAGACGTTCTCCCTCCGACAGCGTACGGTATCTCTGCGCAATCGGACGGCTGTCCGGTGCGATCACGGGATATTTCCGTTCCAAATCTTCAAGTTCCGAAGCAAACTGTCCGTACTCGTTGCGGAAGAGCGCCTCACGGCCGTGTGTCTCGGCAAAGGAGAGAAAGTCACCGTCTTCTCCGAGCGCTTGGATACGCGCTTCAAGCGCCGCATGTTCTTCCTCGTAGCAAAACGAAAGATCGTGGCGCGCGTTCTCCGTTAAGGCCGACAGGGTCTCCTCGCGGCGGCAGACGAGTTCCGCCTCCCTGCGCCGCGAATCTGCCGCTTTCTCGGCCAAAAGGCGCAAGTCCGTCAGCCGCTCGATCTCGCGCTCGGCAGCCTCTTCGTCCCATCCGGAGATCACCTCGTATGCCGTTTCCGCTTGGGTCAAAACCGCTTGGGCCTGCGCAAGCGCCGTCTCCGCCTCCCCCATCCGTGAAGCCGACCGCTCGTAGTCCTTGGCTGCGGCGACCGCGGAAGAGGCCGCTTCGAGACGGGAAAGCGCCTGTTTGAGTTCCTGCATCTCTTCCTTCTTTTGGGTCAGTTCTTCGAGCCGCTCCCGGACGCGCGCAGCCTCCTTGCTCTTTTGCAGATGAACGGAGCACTGTTCCCGAATGGCTCGCGCCT
>CANQUL010000064.1 GCA_947627015.1 uncultured Clostridia bacterium
AAATTCGTCCCTGTTTTTCGCATCGAGCAAATAATTTACTTCCATTTTTTCATCTTGCTCCGCTAAATTGAAATTTACCGCTTTTTCGTTTTCGGCACCGACAGGTCGTCATACATTGTCTCGAATAATCCTGTCAAAAAAGCCTTATCGTCCACATTGTCCACAAGCAACATTTCCTTTGCGCCCTCATACGGCAAGGAATACTCCGCTTGGGGCATATAGGATAGAGCGGATCTTACGGGTTTTACGAGCAATCTGTCATCGTATATACCGCCGACAAGTTTGCCGCGATAGTAGATCAAAAATTCACCCATCATAGGCTTGTAGGTGATGTCCTTTAAGTCGGATAGTTGTTCTGAAAGGAAATTCAAATATTCTTTGCTTGACGGCATAATCCCTCCGCTAAATTGAAGTTTAATAATCTAACAGTCTGCCATAGTCATTCCATTCGCCGAACATTTTACCTTGTTTGGTCTCCACGATTAAAACGTGCCCTTTCCCGTCTTCGGGGCCTAAATTTCGATCGACATCCCGTCATAAGCCGCGATCATGCCGTAGTCCCGTTCGGCGCATAGGAGCGCCTCCGCGGTCGGTTCGCTGTTGTGCGAAAAATGCGTGATGACGCGAAGCGTATGCCCGTCGGCAAGTCCCGCCTCGGCGAGACGCCGGAATACGCGCAGATTTTCGTCAATCCCCATGTGCCGTGCGCTCTTTTCCGTCTCGGAGAAGAGGAACGTGCAGTCGAAGGTGATGAGATCGACGGGCGGACAACGGAGCGAAGCCAAAAAGGCAAGCGCATCCTCCCGGAGCGTCCCTGTATCCGTGAGGTGCAGAACGTGCTTTCCGTTCCGTTCGATGAGATAGAGCAGCGGATCGCGCGAGGTGTGCTGCGCGGGGAAGGCCGACACCGTCCAGTCGCCGAAGGAGACCGTTTCAAAGGCAGAAATCGTATGAACGGAAATGGTATCCGCGATCTCCTCCCGCATTTCCCGTCGGGTCCCCTCCCGAAAGACTTCCGCGACTTCGGCGTTCCCATAGATCGCAAGACGGGGAGAAGCGAGCTTCCGCGCATACTTATAGCCGCGCAGGATCAGATCGGAGGGATAAAAATGGTCGATATGCGCATGGGTGACGAGCAGGTATGCGACCGACGAAAGATCGACATCCTGCCCGAATCCGTGCAGGAACGCGTCGGGCGGAAAATCGACGGAGAGTTCCCCGTCCATGAGGACCTGCGCACGGGAGCGGTGCGTCCCGTTCCGACGCGCAGCCGTGCAAAAATCGCAGTTGCAAAAGAGCGCGGGAATGCCTTCTGCCGCGCCCGTACCGAGATATTGGATCTTCATTCTCAAACTTCGTAAATCATCGTAACGGGGCCCGCATTCACCTGTTCGATGCGCATGTCCGCACCGAAAACGCCCCTTTTTACGGGTATGCCGAGCTCCGCGAGATAGGTTGCCGCGTAATCGTACAGCCGTTCCGCAAGTTCGGGACGCGCGGCTTCCGTAAAGCTCGGACGATTCCCCCGCGAGCAGTCTCCGTAAAGGGTAAACTGCGAGACGAACAGGATCTCCCCTCCCGCTTCGCGGACGGAACGGTTCATCTTGCCCTCCTCATCCGCAAAGACACGGAGCGCCGCAAGCTTTTGCATACATTTCTCCGCTTGCCGTTCGGTATCTCCGGCTTTCACGCCGAAATAAACGACAAGCCCGCATCCGATTTCGGAAACGGGCACATCGCCAACCGACAGTGCCGCACGGAGGACTCGCTGTGCGACAAATTTCATCTCAAACTCTGGACATGTATTCGCCCGTACGGGTATCGATCCGGATGGTATCTCCCTCGTTGACGAACATGGGGACCTGGAAGGTCGCGCCCGTCTCCACGGTGGCGGCCTTGGTGACGTTGGTAGCCGTATTGCCCTTTACGCCGGGTTCTGCGTCGATCACCTTGAGCTCGACGAAGTTCTCGGGCTCGACGGAGAAGGCCTTGTCATAGAGGAAACGGACGGTCACGACGTCGTTCTCGCGGATATAACGGAGCGCGTCCTCCACCTGACTGTGGTTGAGAGGCGTCATGTTGAACTCGTCGTCCATGAAGTAATAGAACTCGCCGTCGTTGTACGAATAGGTCATCTTCTTCGTCTCGACCTGCGCTGTCTCGAGCTTTGCCGTTGGGTTAAAGGTCTCGTCCGAAAGGACTTGTCCCGTAACGACGTTTTTGAGAGTCGTACGGACGAACGCCGCGCCTTTCCCGGGCTTTACATGCTGGAACTCGACAACCGTGTAAACGCCGCTCTTGTATTCGAACGTCGTACCCTTTCTGATGTCACCCGCCAAGATCTGTGCCATAATAAAATCTCCTTATACTTAATACGATACTGTTTTTATAAAAGTGCCCGATCAGAGGATCAGACAATTTCTGCTTGTTTTGTTCATAAAGGAAACGACTCTGCCGCCCTTCATGCAGACGGTATCCTCGATCCGGATGCCGAGCTTACCCGCAAAGTAGATCCCGGGCTCGTCCGAAAAGACCATCCCGTCGCAGAGGACGTCGTCCCCACGGGGCGAGAGCACGGGATATTCGTGGATCTCGAGCCCGACTCCGTGTCCGAGCGAGTGGCTGAACGTCTCCGCAAGGCCCTTGGAGCGGAGATAACCGCGCGCGACAGCATCCGCCTGCCTACCCGTCATTCCGGCCTCGACGCGCTCTTTCACGAGCTCGTGCGCCATTAAAACCTTTGCGTGAAGTTCTTTGAACTCGGCATGCTTCTTGTCGTCGCCGAAGAGGAATGTGCGCGTGATGTCCGAGCAGTATCCCTCGTACTTACAGCCGAAGTCGATGAGCACGGGATCGCCGAACCTGAGCACGCGATCCCCCGTTGCATAGTGGGGAATGCTTCCGTTTTCGCCAAAGGCGACGATGGTCTCGAAGGAAGTTCCCTCCGCGCCGAGCCGACGCATCTTGTATTCGAGGAGCGCGGCGACTTCGCGCTCTTCCATTCCATCCTTGAGTTCGGGAAGAAGGTCGTTAAACGCATCCTCGGCGATCTCACATGCTTTCCGGATGCGGGCGAGCTCCTCGTCCGACTTGATGAGCCGCGCCGCACGAAATGCGGGCATGGCATCCACCGTCTCATGTCCCTCTTTCTCATAAAGTTTGAGCGCCGTCGCGCTCACATAGGGATACGGGACTCCGAGCACGCGGTACGGTTTGGCCGCCTCCAACGCTTCGCGGTATCCGCCGCACACGACCTTGACAGGGCCTCCGGCGAGCTTTTTCTCGGCCCCTTCGATATAGCGGAAATCGGCAAAGAAGGTGCACTCCTTTTCCGTGATGAGAACATAGCCGTCCGTCGAATAAAAGTCCGTGAGATATCTCCGCAGAAAATCGCACTCCACAAAGAGGGCTTCCGCGCCCACGGAATCGTATATTTTGCGTAGCTTATCAGTCAACATACTCATATTATACCAAATATGTGCCGCGAAGTCAACGCTTTTTCGGCAAATAAGGAGAATTATATCTCACGCCCCGCCAAATCCGCCGAGGCGACGCCGGAACGGGAAGATTCCGCCGAAAACTTCACGATCCGTGCGATGCGCAGACACGTTCGTAAATCATCTTCATTGTACGGGCATCGTCCGACTGGGTGCCGCACGATTCCGAGATGACAAAGGGCTCCAATCCGAGTTCGTACAACACCTCGGCGAGCGGTTCGAATTCGGGACCGAACACGGTGTCCTCGAAGGTGAGATGCCGGATCTCCCCCTTCGCGCCGAATTGGATCTTGGAAAAGTGCACATGAAAATGCTTCATGCGTTCGAAGCCGAGACTGTCGATCATGTACAGAAGGCGGTCGCGGTAATCCTGTGCCGTCTTGAGACTTCCCTGCTCGCGGGCATTCACATGACCGAAATCGACGCACGGCGTAAAGACGGGATCGACCTTGCAGAACGCAACGATCTCCTCGATGGTGCCGATCTGTGCGACCTTGCCCATCGTTTCGGGGCAATAGATGAGATCCTGAAGCCCGTTGAGATAGATATAGTCCCGCAGGATCGCAAGGCGCTCCATTGTGCGTGCGACAGCCGAGGAACGTGTGTCCTTGCCCTGCGTTGCGGGATGAAAGACGAGGCGGTGCCCTCCCATGGCACGAAGCACGCGTGCGCTGTCGAGGACATAGCCGTATGACTTTGCAGCCATCTCATCGTCGGGATTGGCAAAGTTGATGAAGTACGGCGCATGCGCGGAGATCTCGATGCCCTGCTCTTCAAATGCCGAACGGATGGAGCCCGCTTTCTTCTCCGTCATATGTACACCGCGTCCGAAGGAGTACTCAAAGCAGTCGAGACCGTTTTCACGGACAAAGGCTGCCGACTCCTCCGTATGATCATGCCCTTCCGCATAAAAGCGTTCCGAGTTGCCGCTCGGCCCGAATTTGATCATTGCATTTTCTCCTCTTCTGAATCGTATGTTTCGGACATGGATGCCTCGTTTTCGGTCATGTTTTTTATATTTTCGTCTTTTCGGTAGACGAGCATCCGCATGCCGCTGTCCGTAACGAGAATGTCTTTGGGTGCGCGAAGTATCTTATAAGTCACATAGAAATCTCCGCTCGCGCCCGAAATATTGAATAGTTGCAGGAACCAGATGACCCAAAACCATATGCCTGTCGGAAAGAAAATGTTCAGGATCCCGAACACGATCCCCCAAAAAATGACCGGCGCGAGTGCAACAATAAGATAATGCGGCTTGTCGCAGTAGGCGGAATTTCCACAGTAGGCCGCCCACCCGACAAAGCCGAACTTCGGACGAACCTTGGTAAAGACATACAAAAAGACGCCGTGCGTCAGTTCATGGAACACGGGATAGAGAATCACGGCAACAAGAATCACGACCGAGGCGAGAATGCCTTCACTTCCGCGAACCTCATCAAACGCGGCAAGCGGATCCTCAATCAGGCAGCCGATCCCGCACATGAGCACGATGAGTGCGACCGAGATCCCGTTGACGAGCCAAAATTGCTTTTTGTTTTTCTGAAGGTCGATCTCCTCATGAAGAACGTACCCCGCCGGCAGATCCTTACTGCACATGTTGTCTGAGCCTCCCAATGTCCTTTTCAAGCTGCTCTCCGAGGGCTTCCGCAGAGGGAAACGATCGGATGGGACGGTAAAATTCTGTCGGATAAATGCGAACGAACGCACCGTACAGATCGCCGGAAAACCCGTCGAGATGGGCCTCGAGGCAGCGCTCGCCGATGCCGAACGTCGGCCGCGGCCCGAGGTTGATGATGCAGGGATAGTTCCCCTTCGGAGTCGCCGCAAGCCCGCCGTATACACCGTCTGGCGGAAGCAGCTTCTCCGCGGGAACGGAGATGTTTAGCGTGGGGAAACCGTACGTTCTCCCCATCTCTCTGCCATGCTCCACGATCCCCTGCACAAAATAGGCACTTCCATAGAAATCGGAGGTCTCAAGGCAGGCATTCAGGAGGGAGAGCTCTCCCCTTTTAAGATGCTCCTTGCAGACGGATGTGGAAATCTTCCGAAGCTGCGTTCCTTCCGATTGCGTGCACATGGAATCCGTCTTGACTGCGGGTACGATCTCAACGGGGCAGGGCGCGATCTCTTTCAGGAGCGACGGCGTTCCGAGCGCGCCGTATCCGAAGCGGAAATCTTCCCCGCAGATGACGTGTCTTGCCGTAAAATGCGAAAAGATCTCTTTGGCAAAGTCCTCCGCTCTGGTTGCCTTGACCTTCTCCGTAAAGAGGATCTCGCAGACGAAAAAGACTCCTGCCCGTTCAAAGAGAAATTCCCGTTCCGAACGCGTAAAGAGAACTTTCCCCTTTCCGCCGAGGATGGTCGTCAGCCCAATGGGGAGGCACGTTCTTTTTGCACGCGATATGAGGGCACGGTGCCCGAGATGCAATCCATCGAACCCGCCGAGGACCAGCGTACA
>CANQUL010000065.1 GCA_947627015.1 uncultured Clostridia bacterium
CGTTCCGCACGAGATCCGCGGTTGCGGGAAGGAGATCTACCGTCGGTGCTGTCGGGAATTTGTCCGATCTGTCCTGATCCTTGCGCCGCCCGGAGAGGGAAAGACTACCATCTTGCGCGATCTGTCGCGAATTGTTTCTGAAACGACCTGCCTCAATGTTCTCGTTGCGGACGAGAGAGGGGAACTTTCCGCGGGAGAAACGGGCGCAACAAGCGATGTGATGCGCTTTGCGGACAAGGAGACAGCCTTTACGGCGGGGATCCGTGCAATGCGGCCGGACGTTCTTGTGACCGATGAACTGCTTCCCAAGGATTATGAGGCAGTAAGGACGGCCGTCCGGAGCGGGATCGCGGTGTTCGCATCGGCGCATCTGACGCGCTATGAGGACGTCCCGGAAAAGCTCTTTGAGCGGTATGTGCTCCTGAGCGGGATCGGTACGGTCGAATGGATCAAGGACAGGGAGGGGAATCTTGTGGATTAAACTTCTGCTGTGCGGCCTTCTGATCGCGTTCTGTGTGACGCTCGGTTGGCTCGCCGCAGACAAATACCGCGTGCGGATGCGGTTTTACAGTCAATTTGCCTCTTTCAACGAACGGTTTTTGGAGGAGCTTGCCTATACGCGCAAGCCGCTCTCGGCCCTTCTGGATCCGGAGCACTATCGGGGAGAATTCGCAAAGCTCCTCGAAAAAGCTCGTACGCACGATCTCTCCGGGATCCGTTTCTCCTTCCTGTCCAAAGAGGAGACGGAGGAGGTGCGCGACTACTTCATGACACTCGGGAGGGGCGACGCCGTCTCGCAGAACGCGTATTTCTCCGCCCGAAGCAAGATGCTTGCCGACCGAAAAGAAGCGTCCGCCCGTGAAGCAAAGACGCGCGGCGACCTCTATCTCAAGCTCGGACTCCTCGCAGGACTCGCCTTTGTCATTCTCATCGTATGATCGATATCTCTATCATTTTTAAGTTGGCGGCTGTCGGCATCATCATAACAATCGTATGCCAGGTTCTGAAAAAATCCGACCGCGACGACGTTGCAACGGTCGTCTCGATCGTCGGCATTGTCATTGCCCTCACGGTCGCCGTCACCATGATCGGCGACCTGTTTGAGACCGTGCGGGAAATTTTCGGGGTATACGGATGATCTTCCAACTCGTCGGGATCGCATTCATCACGGCCGTTGCGGCGATCCTTCTGAAAGAAACCAAGCCGGAACTCTCGTTTGCCGTGAGCATTGCGGGCGGGATCATTCTGCTGCTCTTTGCCTTCGATCTCCTCTCGGACGGCCTTGGGATCTTCGGGACCGTCGCCGAGATCTCCGGGATCGATTCCGTCCTCGTCAAGGCACTTTTGAAGATGGTCGGGATCGGTTATCTCGTGGAATTCGGCGCAAGCATTCTGCATGATTTCGGCCAGAATTCCTTGGCGGACAAGCTCGTCTTTTGCGGAAAAGCGGTGATCCTCGTGCTCGCCGTTCCCATCGTCGAGAGCGTGCTCTCGCTGATCGTGCGCCTTCTGGAGCTCTTATGAAACGAACGAAACATGGCATCGGACGCGGCATTCGGTGGACGATCCTGCTTTTTTCCGCTTTCCTTCTCTTTGCTTCTCTGAATCCCGTGCTGACGGCCCGTGCTCTGTCCGAAGAGGAGGAAGCGGCGCGCAGAGAGCTTGAGGAAACGGTCGAAGCGTTGATCTCTTCGCTCGACACCGAGGCGCTCCAGAACTTTCTCGACTCCTTTTCGGAGTACGGCGGGGTCTCCGTCAAGGACCGGATCCTCGATCTCATCACGGGAGATTATGCGCTCGACTACCCTTCCCTTCTTCCCGCAGTGTTCGGAGCCGTCTTTGAAGAGGGGAAGGCGTTCCTTCCCGCTTATGCCGTAATTTTGGCCGTCGCACTCCTGTGCGGCATTCTGAATTCGGTCAAAAACGGCTTTTTAGAGAGTACTACGTCAGACATAATCCACTTTGTAAGCTATCTCTCGGTCGGTGCGACGGCGCTCGCCTGCCTCATCGGCGTTCTCGAGGCCTGTCTTTCCGCGATCGCAAGCATGAAGCAGCAGATGCAACTTGTTTATCCGCTGCTTCTTACGCTGATGGCGGCAAGCGGAGGAACGGCATCCGTCGGCATCTTCCGTCCCGCAGTTGCCTTTCTCGGCGGGGGGATCACGGAACTCTTTACCTCGGTCGTCATTCCGTCCGCGGTCATAATCATCATTCTCGCCTTTGTCGGAAATCTCACCGATTCGGTCAGAACAGACAAGCTCGGAGAGCTCTTCAAGAGCGTTACAAAGTGGATCATCGGGTTTTCGCTCGGTCTCTTCAGTCTCTTCTTGACGGTGCAGGGGCTTGCCGCGGCGCAGTATGACGGGCTTTCCCTCCGGGCGGCGAAGTATATTCTCTCCGGCTCCGTGCCCATTGTCGGAGGATTTCTCTCGGGCGGAATGGACGTCGTGCTCGCGGGGAGTGCGCTCATCAAGAATGCGCTCGGGTCCTTTGCGATCTTTCTTCTCGTCGGGACCGTCTTGCGGCCGTTGCTTCTCTTTGCTGCCTTCCGTCTCTTTCTCCGCGTGGCGGCTGCGGCGACCGAACCCATCGGCGGAAAGATCCCCGGCTTTTTGTCCGCACTGGCAAAGGACAGCGGATATTTTACGGCGGCGCTTCTCGCCGTGGCCTTTCTGTACTTCCTCACGGTCGTTCTTCTCATCTGCGCAACGGGGGTATTCTGATGCGGGCATATCTTTTGAGCATTGCGGGCGCGATCCTCGTTGCCGCGATCATCACGATCCTGATCCCCGGCGGAAGAATGGGAAAATTCATTAAGGGGCTCACCGGGCTCTTTCTTCTCGCCGTCATCCTCGCACCCTTTATCCGCGGCGTTTCGGCGGGGGAATTCACCTTTCCGGAGTCCGAAGCGGTCTCCGAGGACGACGGGTATTACGAACGGTGTGCCCGGATGCTGTCCGAACGCGACGAGGCGGAACTCTCGGACTATCTGGCGGAAACGTACGGCGTCCGGGCGGCCGTTGACGTCTTACGAAGTTCCAAACCCGCCTTTGACCGCATGAAAATCACGATAAAACTCAGCCCGGAAGGAATAAACGGCGAGGAGGAGCGTATACATATGGTAGCTTGCATCCGGGAGGACGTCGAAACCCGCTGCGGGTGCAAAGCGGAGGTATCGTGACACTTTCTCTTGAACCGCTCAAACGTTTTTTCTCCGATAAACGCGTCAGAACCGTCGCCATTCTCCTCGCCGCACTTTTGCTCCTCCTTGCGGTGTATGCGGTATTCTCCCGCGGGGAGGAAAAATCGGCCGGGCCATCCTCCGAGACCGAGATCCGCCTATCCGAACTCCTCACTGCCATAGACGATGTGGACGAGGCGACGGTAATGGTTACGGAGGAGCAGGGCGTTCCCGTGAGCGCCGTCGTGATCTTTGAGGGGAAGGACGGTATTCTTACGCGCAACAAGCTGCTCGAGATCACCGCCAACGTGCTCCGCATCGCAAAGAGCGCCATCCTCATCTATCCCGCCCGCGGGTAACTTTCCGAAATCATTGAAAAGGAGATAAACTATGTCAAACACCAAGAAAATCGCATTGATGTCCACCCTTGTCTTACTGCTTGCCGTTACCGCCGTCTTTAACTTTGTGCTCGCCGGAACGCGCGGTCCCGCCGTCAGCGGCGGAGCATCCGTCAGCGTCAACTATTTTACGACATTCCGCGATGAGCGTGAATCCACCCGCAACGAGGAATTTGTCCAGCTCGACGCCGTGATCTCCGCCTATGCGAAGGACAGCGCCGAATATGCGGAGGCCGTCTCTCGCAAGCAGGAACTCGTCGAGATCATGGAGGATGAGCTCGTGCTCGAATCCATCATCAAGGCGCTCGGATTCTCCGACGCAGGGGTCGTCATCGGCGAACGCGGCAATATCAACGTGTTTATCAATTCCTCCGAACTTACGACGGAAACGGTCACCAAAGTTTTTTACGCCATCGAAGTAGAGCACAATATCCGCAACGGGAACATCATTATCATGCCCGTTTATGCGGAAAGCTGAGAAAAAAGCGGAATTTTTCCGAATATTTATCGGAATGAACTTGCATGATTGAGCCGAAGTGTGCTATAATGGTTGCAGACAAGGAGTCATTATGGCAAGCATCAAGTACAGTCCTACCGGTCATAACGGAAAAATCACCTACAATTCGGATATCGTAAGCGGTATCGTTGTCCTGAGCCTCAAGGAGACGGAGGGCATCGAACTCATTCCCTCCAAGAGCCGCGGCATCAAGGTCAGCTTCGAAAAGGAAGGGGTGTTCGTCGATATTTCGGTCATCGCCCATTACGGCTACAACGTGCCGGAACTCGCATACCGCATCCAGCAGACGATCAAGCAGATGGTGGAGTCGATGACCAAATACAAGATCGCGCAGGTGGATGTGCATATCCAGAGCGTGGTCTTTTCCGAGCCTGTCCAACCCGAACCCGATCCCGCGGAATCCGAAGAGGACCGCAAAAACGCTTGAAGGGCACCCTTTCCCATTTTCGGGAAGGGGCGCTTGCATAAGGAGAACCTATGAGAAACGATGCGAGAGAGGCGGCATATCAGGTCGTCTTTTCCCGGCTCTTGGGCGGGGACCTTCCGGGTCCCGCCCGTACGGCGATGTACAATCGGTACGATCTCAACGAAGGGGAGCGCGCATACAGCGAGCGCCTTATTGCCGTCGTTGCGGAAAAGAATGCGGAACTCTCCGCGATCATCTCGGGCGCCGTTACGCGCTTTGCCGACTATCGCATCTATTCCGCAGACAGGGCAGCGCTCCTCATCGCCCTTGCGGAGATCAAATATTTCGACGACATCCCGACTATTGTCTCCGTCTCGGAGGCTACGGCGCTCGCACGGAAATTTTCCACCGAGCGTTCGGCGGATTTCGTAAACGGCGTACTCGGAGGTATCATCAACGCATGATCATTGACGGGAAAGCCATCGCGCAGGAAGTGCGCGCCGAAGTCAAAACGCGCTCCGCGGCCTTTTTCGAAAGAACGGGCCGCCGTGCGGGCCTTGCGGTCGTTCTCATCGGAGAGGACCCCGCGTCGCTCGTCTATGTCCGCAATAAGATGACCGCCTGCGAGGAGGTCGGGATCAATTCGGAGACCTATCGCCTTCCCCAAGCGGCATCGCAGGCGGAGGCGGACGCACTTGTTTCCGCCCTTGCATGCGATCCGTCCGTCGACGGGATTCTCGTCCAATTGCCGCTTCCCGCTCATCTCGATGCACAGGAGATCCTTGCTCGTATCCCGCCCGAAAAGGATGTGGACGGATTTTCCGCATACAGCATGGGGAACCTTACGCTCGGACTGCCCGCATCCGTTGCCTGCACGCCTTCCGGCGTGATGGAGCTTTTGCAACGTTCGGGTGTCACCGTGCGCGGAAAGCATGCGGTCGTGCTCGGAAGGAGTAATATCGTCGGAAAGCCCATGGCGCTCCTGCTGCTTGCAGCCGATGCGACCGTGACGATCTGCCATTCAAAGACAACAGACTTAAAATCTCTCTGCTGCACGGCCGATATTTTGGTCGCCGCTGTCGGGAAGCCCCGCTTTGTCACGGCCGATATGGTGAAAGAGGGAGCCGCGGTCATCGATGTGGGGATCAACCGCGTCGACGGAAAACTCTGCGGCGATGTGAAATACGCGGAGGCGGAACCGATCGTAGAGGCGATCACTCCGGTGCCGGGCGGCGTCGGCAGCGTGACGACTTCCGTGCTGGTCGGCCATGTGGTGGAAGCGGCCATGAGAAAAGCGAACGCGTAGGATTTTCCCGCGCGGCAGGAGCGCCGCGCTGTCCGCCAGTGCCTGGAGAACCAGGAAGAGCTTTTCTTAAATAGGCGGAGACTTTCCGCAATATTTCAAGAAAAGGAGAAATGAGAAATGGGAAACGGAA
>CANQUL010000066.1 GCA_947627015.1 uncultured Clostridia bacterium
CAGTTTCGGCATAGTCGATCGTCTCTTCCGAGGCACCCGGAAGCGGACGCAGGAACACCCCGCCCGCGGCGAGACAAGTTCCGTCCGTGCCGATCTTCACCCCGAGCGCAACGGCCGTGGGACACTGTTCGCTCACGAGAAAGTAGGCGGAAAAATCCTCCGCGATCTCTCCCGAGACAAGGGGACAGGTCCCGACGAACGGAATGCCGCTCCCGTCGTCCCGAATGACCGTAAGCGTTCCCTCCCGCCCCGTACATCCGCCGACGTCGAGTTTGCCGTCCGCGCGCGGAGGGAGAACGAGTCCGGGGTTTTTTACATACCCACGCACATGCAGCGCACCGTCGCCCGTTGCACAGATCTTCCCGCCCGCACCGTTACCGTCAAAGGAGACGGAGAGCGAACTCTCGGCATCCTTTAACCAGCTGCAGAGATATACGGTCGCGGACATGGTACGGCCAAGCGCTGCCGCGGCCACGGCAGAAAGTCCATGACGGCGGATCGCTTCGTTGACGATCTCCGTCGTATCGAGCACTGCAACGGAGAGTTCTCCGTCCCTTGCGAGCGTTTTGAGGATCACACTTTCCGACATATAAAATCCAGCCTGTCGCAGCCCTCTTTGGGCGTATGCAGGTGGCCCTCCGTGCAGAGCACCGTAAATCCCGCATCCGAAAGGGCGGCGAGGATCTGTTCCTCCGTATGAATATATTGAACGTGCGTCTCGTCATAGCGGCGATACCGTCCGTCCGCCTCTTTGACGAAGAGGGAGACATCCGAAATGACGGTGTCTCCGTCCAAGCGGCCGAAAGAGAGGTATGTCACCTCATCGCGGTCATCCACGCTTCCAGTATCTGCAACTTTTTGTTTTAGCTTGCATTCCGAACTGATATCGAACCAAAAGATGCCGCCCTTTTTGAGTGCGTCGGAAACATGGCGAAAGGCACCCGGAAGTTCTCTGCCCGCGAGATAATTGAAACAGTCGTTGGGCGAGAGAATAAAATCAAACTTGGAAGGGACACGGAACGTCCTTGCGTCGGCCTGAAAAAAGGGAATGTCGAGCCCCTCTTCTCTCGCCAGCCGCATCGCCTTGTTCAGCATGGCTGCCGATCGGTCTGTTCCGGACATGGTGTAGCCGTTTTTGGTCAGAATGCGGCAAAACGCGCCGCTTCCGCAACCGAGTTCGAGCCCGCGCGGCCCCGCGGACAGCGACCGCAGGCCTTCAATAAAATACTGCGACCATTTGGGATAGTCGCAGTCATCGTTGAGAAATTCGAACCATTCGGCGAGATAGTCGTAAGCAGCCATCGTATCACCGTTTTTGCGTCTTTAACGCTTTGCGCTTTTTCTTCTTTTTGTCGGGAAGCGCCCGGTTCAGCTCGTCGAATTGTTTGTTGTAGTCGGCATATGCCGCATCCTTGGCGTGTTCGGCACGGAATGCCTTGGTGTCGCGCACCATTTCCGCATGGACGAGCGCTGCCGTCTGCAGGTCTCTGCGGCAATACTCGGATGGAATCGCGGCGGGCGCGGGGCCCTCGTCGAGAGGACGCATGGGAAGGGACAGAAATGCTGCCTTTCCGTAGAGCGTGACGATGCTCTTCTCCTCTTTCTCCGGCTTTTGAACGGCCTCGGCGGGTTTTTCCTCCTCCGGAACGGCATCGCCATAGACGAATTGGCCGAATGTCCAATCGGCATATGCCATCCAGACGAGAATCATATACACAAAGCCGATGAGCACCAGAAAGACCATGCCGAGCACGGAGAAGAAGGCACCGCCGAAGAGGGAAAGAAAGATCGGCCAGAGCGCGATCGCCGAAAAGAGCAGCGTGTGCGGGAAGGTCCGAAAGGTCATGACGACGGCCGTCTTGAAGAGCCCCCACGGTCCGAGTCGGAAACACGTCCCGAGGGAGACCATCCACAGACAGACGGGAACAGAGAGGCCGAGAAGGACATATCCGATGACTTCGGACGCAATATACCAGCCCGTAAGCGGGGAAGAAAGAGCGACATTGTATTCCGCAAGATTGCCGATCGAACGGGATGCAAACAGGCATACGCCGAATATGAGCACCGCTTCGATACAGGGGAGGAATCCCCTCTTGATGCCGTCCGCATAGTCCGAGAAGGTGAAGACGCCCTTTGTCCAGATGAGATTGCGGGACATGTAGGAGGAACCGGACAGCCCCAAGGCACCGAGGAGCAAGCAAGGGAGCATCAGGGCAAAGAAGATGAGATCGCCCTGAAATACGACCAGCTCGTCCGTCCCCGTCACATAGGGATAGAAAGGATACAGGATACCGGGCGCACCGTAGTTGCCGAGAACGCCCTGCGAGAGCACCCAATACATTCTCCAGATAATGACCGCGATGAGAGGGACAAAGGTGAGAACGGTCAAGACGTTCACGAGCATCAATCTGCCGAAGCGCGCCTTAAAGAGATCCCAGACAAAGCTTGTCCGGGTCGTATTGAGCTTTGTCCGGGTGACGAACTCTTCGCGCTCCTTCCCCTCCAACATGCGGGCGATTACGCCCTTTCCTGCCTGTGCCATAATTCACTCCGCGGGGTCCCCTTTCCGGAACGGCCCGTTCTCTTATTATAGCACAACCGCGGCCGATTAGGCAAGTCCATTTATGCTTTTTTTCCCGCTTTCCGAAAGAAAAACAAAAATTTTCGCCGGGAAAAGCATATCTGCCCGTACTCTGTCCGCTTTGATGCTTTTTACCCCAAAACATTTGACACGTGCGGGGCGGAATGGTATAATGATTTTCGGTAAAAGGGAGATTTTTCCGAACGGGAAAGAGAGAGTTCCCCGAGGCAGAAAACTCCCCTCGGAAGGAGACCGTATGCAAAGAAAGAAATACCGCGCGGGGATCGTCGGTGCGACCGGAATGGTCGGCCAACGCTTTGTGACCCTGCTCGCGGACCATCCCATATTCGAACCCACCGTCCTGCTCGCAAGCGGAAGAAGCGCGGGAAAACCGTATGCCGAGGCAGTTATGGGACGCTGGGCGATGCCCTCTCCCATCCCGGACAAGGTCAAGGGAATGACCGTTTGGGATGCCGCACAGCCCAAGGCACTTGCGGAAGCCGTCGACCTCGTTTTCTGCGCCGTGAATATGCCCAAGGAGGAGATCCGTGCGCTCGAAGAGTCCTATGCAAGGTTGGGGATCCCCGTGGTGTCCAACAATTCCGCACACCGCTTTACGCCCGACGTGCCCATGATCATACCCGAGATCAACGCCGATCACCTCGCCGTCATCGACCATCAGCGGAAACGTCTCAACACGAAGCGCGGATTGATCGCCGTCAAGAGCAACTGCTCGCTGCAATCCTACGTCCCGTTGCTCCATCCGCTCCGTCCCTTCGGCATCAAAGCGGTCTCGGTCTGCACCTATCAGGCGATCTCGGGGGCGGGGAAGACATTTGACCGGATGCCCGAGATCATAGACAACATCATCCCCTACATCGGCGGAGAAGAGGAAAAGAGCGAACAGGAACCCCTGAAGATCTGGGGAACGGTGAACGGGGGCGAGATCGTTCCCGCCCGGGAGCCGCTCATTTCGGCGCAATGCCTGCGCGTCCCCGTCTCGGACGGGCATACCGCCGCGGTCTCGGTCTCCTTCCGCGAAAAGCCGACAAGGGAGCAGATCCTCTCCGCGTGGAACAGTTTCAAGGGCGAACCGCAACGACTGGGGCTTCCCTCCGCGCCCGCGCAATTCCTCGTCTACCGTGACGAGGCGGACAGACCGCAGCCCAAGCTCGACCGCGATACGGAGCACGGAATGGCAATCACGGCGGGAAGGCTCCGCGAGGACACGCTCTTCGATTGGAAATTCATCGGGTGTTCCCACAATACCCTCCGCGGCGCAGCCGGCGGCGCGGTGCTGCTGGCGGAACTGCTCGCCGCAAAGGGATATCTCGATTGACACGGCGCACGGCCGGAACATATATTGCAATGAGAGGTACGATATGACAGGATTTTTGAAAGGATGCGCGACGGCAATGGTCACCCCCTTCGGGGCAGACGGCGAAGTAGATCTCGGCCGCTTCGGCGAGATGACGGAGTATCAGATCCAAGGCGGCGTCAGTGCCCTTGTCGTGCTCGGCACGACAGGCGAGCCCGCCACCATGTCCGAGGATGAGAAGTCAAAACTCATAAAATATGCCGTTGAACGGGCGGCAGGGCGCGTCAAGATCATCGTCGGCGTCGGCTCCAACGACACAAAGAAGGCGGCGTTTCAGGCAAGACGCGCCGAAGAGCTCGGAGCGGACGGCGTCCTCGCCGTAACGCCCTATTACAACAAATGTACGCAGGACGGGCTCATCCTATACTACCGGGCGATCTGCGAAGCGACGCGTCTCCCGGTCATCGTCTATAATGTTCCAGGACGGACGGGCGTCAACCTGCTGCCCGCCACGATGGCGCGCATTGCCGAGCTTCCCACGGTCGCCGGGATCAAGGAGGCAAGCGGCAACATGGCACAGGTGATGGAAACCATGCGCCTCATCCGGGGAAAGTGCGATCTGTATTCAGGGGAGGACGCGCTCAACGTCCCCATTCTCGCCGTCGGAGGGACTGCGGTCATCTCGGTGGTTTCCAATCTGCTGCCTGCCGAAGTCAGCATGCTTGCGGAAGCCGTGCTTGCGCGCAAACTGTACACGGCCAATGCCCTTTCCGACCGTCTCGCCCCCCTCGTCAAGGCCTGCTTTACGGAAGTAAATCCCATTCCCGTCAAGGCGGCGATGAAGCTCATCGGCCTCGATGCGGGAGATCCCCGTCCGCCCCTCACGCCCCTCTCCGAGGAAAAACTCGGCATGCTGCGCGAAGCGCTTTCAATAGCACGCGGGGAGGCGACAAGATGACCATTCTCCTCGTCGGCGCATACGGACAGATGGGAAACATGATCGCGGAGGTCGCCGCATCGCGCGGGCATTCGATCGCCGCGGGCGTGGACCTTATAACGGGCAGCGCCCCCTTCCCCGTCTACTCTTCCTTGGACAAAGTCACGGAGCCGTGCGACCTTCTTATTGACTTCTCCGCGGCGGAGAACCTCGAAAATTCGCTCGTCTATGCAAAAGATAAGGGCATTCCCGCCCTCTTCGGAGCGACGGGAATGAGCGATGCGGACCGCTGTCTCCTCGAAGAATATGCGTCGTATATTCCGATATTTTATACGGGAAATTATTCGCTCGGGATCAACCTGCTCGAACTGCTCGCGAAGAAGGCGGCAAGCGTACTCGGCGACAGCTTTGACGCGGAGATCGTGGAGCGGCACCACAATCGGAAAAAGGACGCGCCATCGGGCACGGCGCTCATGCTCGCAGACAAGATCCGCGAGGGCTGTGCGGAGGAAAAAACACTCGTATGTGGCCGACATGGTATGGTCGGAGCGCGTGACAGCAAAGAAATCGGGATCCATTCCGTGCGCGGCGGAACCGTTGTCGGAGAGCATGAAGTCGGATTTTACGGCGAGGATGAGATCATAACACTCTCCCATTCGGCACGCAGCCGCAAGGTGTTCGCCGTGGGCGCCGTGAAGGCGGCAGAATGGCTTATCGGACAGCCGTGCGGCAAATACGGAATGGATGACTACTTCAAAGAAATTATTAAATGATCAAAATTTTTGCATAAAAAGACGGACGGGAAAAGCGCACTTCCCATAGGGAACAAAAACAAAATTTTTAGAATTGTGCTTTCAAGCGATGACAAAAACTCTCGGAT
>CANQUL010000067.1 GCA_947627015.1 uncultured Clostridia bacterium
TATAATGCATATTTGAAAATATTATAATAATATGATAAAATGAAATTCTATAAATAATTTTGGAGGATAAAAAACAATGGAACGAAAAGACGTACCCGAACAGTACAAGTGGAACCTCGGCGACATCTATCCGTCGGACGAGGCGTGGGAGCAGGCGTTCGCCGCCATCGAAAAGAAGGCGAATTTTTTGCAGTTTCGCGGAAAACTCGGGACGGTCGAGGGGCTTCTTGCCTATTTCAAGGCGGAGGAAGCCTTTTACACGGACGCCTACCGTATCTATCTCTATGCCCATCTCAAGCGGGACGAGGACGTCGGAGCCTCCAAATACGGTTCCTATATCGCAAGAGTATTCAGCTTTTTCACCCGCGTGGAGTCGGAGACGGCCTTCGTGACGCCCGAACTCACCGCGCTCTCCGATGAGACGCTCGACTCGTATATCGCCGATCCGCGGCTCAAAGATTATGACTATCTTCTCTCCCGTGTCAAGGCAAGCAAGAAATACACGCTGTCCGAGGCGGAGGAGCGCATCCTTGCACAGGCCGGCGAACCGCTCTCGACGGCAAGCCTTGCGTTCATGATGCTCGACAACGCCGAGCTCAATCTGCCCGAGATCGAATACGAGGGCAAGAAGGTCTCGCTGTCGCACGGGCTTTACTCCGTCATCATGAGCGGAAAGGACCGTGCAAAGCGCAAGGAAGCCTATGAGCTCTACTATTCGGCCTACCGGAAGATCCTCGGCACGATCGCAACGACCTACTTCGGCAATGTGCAGAAGGACATCTTCTATCAGCGTGCCCGCGGCTATGATTCCTGCCTTCAGATGGCGCTCTTCGGGGAGGATGTGGACGAATCCGTCTATCGGAATCTCATCCATGCCGTGCACGATGCCGCACCGCTCATGCACCGCTATATCTCGCTCCGCAAGAAAACGATGGGGTACGAGACCTATTATATGTACGATATCTATCCCTCCCTCGTGGAGGACGCCGAGCTCAAGTTGTCCTATGAAGAGGCATACGATCTCTGCCTGAAAGGGCTTGCGCCCCTCGGGAAGGAATATCTCGAACTCTTTGAAAAGGGCCGTTCGGAGCGCTGGATCGACGTGTGCGAGACGGAAGGCAAACGGAGCGGCGCCTATTCGAGCGGTTGCTACGGCGTGCATCCGTACGTTCTTTTGAATTATCAGAAAACGACGCACGACGTCTTTACCATCGCCCATGAGATGGGGCATTCGCTCCATACGTACTTCTCCAACCGTAGTCAGCCGTTTTCCAAGGCGGACTACAAGATCTTTGTGGCCGAAGTCGCCAGCACCGTAAACGAAGTACTGCTCCTCAAATATCTCTTAAAGACGACGACGGATGCAAAGCTCAAGAAGTATCTGCTCAATTATTTTATGGATATGATCCGTACGACGCTCTTCCGTCAGACGCAGTTTGCGGAATTCGAGGAGCGGGCGCACGCGATGGCCGAAGCGGGAGAGCCGCTCAACAAGGACAACTTGTCCGAGCTCTACCGCGGGCTCAACGAGGCATATTACGGGCCCGACGTCGTTCACGACGACAATATCGCCATCGAATGGGCGCGGATCCCGCACTTTTACACCTCGTTCTATGTGTATAAGTACGCTACGGGCATCACCGCGGCCATCTGCATCGCCGACCGCATCCTGAAGAAGGGACAGCCCGCCGTGGACGATTATTTCAAGTTCCTCTCGGGCGGCTGTTCCGCCGATCCCGTCTCGCTCCTCAAGATCGCGGGTGCCGACCTTACCTCTTCCGAACCCTTCGTGGCAGCCATGCGTGAATTCGAGGAGACCATGAACGAATTTGAACGTCTGTCCTGACAAAATCCAACCGAGGAAGTACTCATATGCCGACCAACCAGATGCCGCACAACATTGACGCCGAAGCTGCGCTTCTCAGCTGTCTTATTCTCGACGAGAACGTTCAGACGGATGTCCTCGAACAGCTGTCCGAAGAAGATTTTTATCAGCAGTCGCACCGTCTCGTCCTTGCGGCGATGAAACGTATCTTTGCGGACCGCAAGACGGTGGACGTCGTGACGCTCACCGACCGTCTCGAACGGGACGGGACGCTTGAAAAGGCGGGCGGTCTGCAGGCCGTTACGGAGCTCGCCTCGTTTACGCCGTCCTCCGCAAATTACAAGCAGTATCTCTCCATCGTGAAGCGGGATGCCGTCAACCGTTCGCTCATCCGTGCCTCCCGCGACGTGATCGAGAATTCCATGGCCTCTCCCGAAGAACGCGATGCCATCGCATACGCCGAAAAACAGATCTACGACATCTCCAAAAAGGAGGACGGGACCAATCTCGAAGGTCTCGGCGACGGAGCCGTCGTCCAGCAGGTCATCGAAAAGTTCGAGGAAATCAGCCACGACCCGCACGCATACCGTGGACTTGCGACGGGCTTTACCAAGCTCGATGACATCACGCACGGCCTTCAGAAGGGCAGTCTCGTCATCATCGCGGCCCGTCCCGGCATGGGAAAGACTTCGCTCGCAATGAACATCGTCGAACACGCCTGTCTCGATAACGGAAAGGTCGCGGCGGTATTCTCCCTCGAAATGCCCCGTTCGGAGATCGTGCAGAGGCTTCTCTGCGCGCATGCGGAGACGAGCATGGAACGTGCTTTGTCCGGGAAATTGGAGGGGAAGGACTGGAAAAATCTGGTCCGTGCGGCCGATAAGCTCAGAAAGAGCAGGATCTACATCGACGACTCCTCTTCCATTACGCCCGCCGAGATCCTCTCCAAGTGCCGCCGTCTTGCCTCCGCCGAGGGGCAGCTCGACCTTGTCATGATCGACTACATCCAGCTGATGAACAGCGGTGAAAAGATGGGAAGCGGGGATTTCAACCGCCAACAGGAGATCGCTTCCATCACGCGTTTTCTCAAGATCATGGCAAAGGAGCTCGACGTCCCGGTCATCGCGCTCTCCCAGCTCAGGCGCATCCAGACCAAGGAGCCGCAGCTTTCCGACTTGCGTGAATCGGGTGCGATCGAGCAGGATGCCGATATCGTCATGTTCATCAACCGTCCCGATGTGACCGCCACGGCCGACGACATGGCAAAGGGTAACATCGTAAAGGGTGCTGCCGAACTTGTCATCGCAAAGCACAGAAACGGTGCGTTGGGGCGCATCCAGCTGCGGTTCCTCGGCGAAACGACCCGATTTGTGGATGTGGAGGACCAGAACCGTCCCACAGAAGAACCTACCTATTCGCATGCTGTCTCTTCCGCGGAGGAGCTTCCGCCGCAATCGGATGACGGCATCCCGTTTGAATGATATGAATACCTATGTATCCCGCGCATCGTCCGAACAGCTTCGCACCGCAAAGGAACTCATCAAACAGGGTGAGACGGTTGCCTTTCATACCGAGACGGTCTACGGCCTCGGAGCGAATGCGTTCGACGACGATGCGGTACAAAAGATCTTTGCGCTTAAGGGTCGCCCGGCCGACAATCCGCTGATCGTCCATGTACACAAGCGGTACGATATCTCGCGGCTCATTGACCGCGATCCGCCGTACTGTGCCGCACTCCGCAGCGCCTTTCTTCCCGGTCCGCTCACCATGGTATATCCTTCTACGGGAAAGGTCTCGCGGTTTGTTTCGTGCGGACTGGATACGCTCGCCATCCGTGTTCCCAAGTCGGATACGGCGCAAGCCTTTTTGCGGGCCGTCGACCTTCCCATTGCGGCACCGAGTGCGAACCTGTCCAAACATGTCTCTCCCGTTACGGCGTGGCATGTCTTTGATGACTTCAAGGGGAAGATCCCACTCATTCTCGATGGCGGACCTTCGGACGGCGGAATCGAGAGCACTGTTCTCGACTGTACGGGCGACGTCCCGCAAATTCTGCGGGAAGGGCTCGTAACGCGCGAGATGATCGCCTCGGTCGCCGGGGCGTGCGGCATCTATGTCCCCGCAGAGGGAGAGCCGCCCAGGAGCCCCGGAATGGCGTATAAGCATTATGCTCCGCGCTGTGAGACCTTTTATTGCACCGATCCCGAGACGGCGCTTGCCCGCTATCGGAAGGAGAAAGCAAAGAAGGGAAAACCGCGGATCTTGTGTGCATCCAAACATGCGGAGACGCTTCCTCCCGATATCGCCGTGCTCGATCTCGGCGATACCCCGGAGCTGATGGCGCACAGGCTCTACGATCTCTTACGCAAGGGTGAGACCGAGGGGACGACACTTCTCATCGGGATCGAACCCGAAGAAAAAGACGGCATTATGGCGGGCGTTCTCAACCGCTTCCGCCGTGCATTTGGAGTACTCTCATGAAGCACAAAAAAATTCTCTTTGTCTGTACGGGGAACACCTGCCGCTCGCCGATGGCGGAGGCGGCTCTCCGCGCCGAACTCAAGCGGAGGAAGATCAAATGGTACCGGGTGCTTTCGGCCGGGATCTCGGCGACGCCCGGGCATCCGATGACCGACTTCTGCCGTCAGGCGCTCACCGAAGCGAAGATCCCGTTCCGCGAGGATTTTGTTGCCACGCCGCTCACTGAAGAGATGGTGCGCAGTGCGAGCATCGTCATCTGCATGACGGGCGAACAGGCCGAGCTGCTCCGCAGATTCGACAATGTGACGAGTTTTCCGCGGCTATGCGGAAAGGAGATCCCGGATCCGTACGGGAGAGGGATCGACATTTATCGGCTGACGCTCCGTCTCATCCGCGAGGGGATGCCGCGGATCGTTGCGGCCTATTGTCCCAAAATCGAAAATTAAGAGGGTTAATCTACTATGAAACTTGCAATCGCGTGCGATCACGGCGGTCTGGAACTTAAGAAGAAACTCATTGAATTTCTCAAAAAAAATGGACACGAAGTGAACGATTATGGAACATACACCAAGGAGTCGTGCGATTATCCCGTCTTTGCGGGACTTGCGGCACGGGCCGTACAGAGCGGAGAATGCGAGAGGGGGATCGTCATCTGTACGACGGGTGTCGGGATCTCGATCGCGGCCAACAGATACCGCGGGATCCGATGCGCACTCTGCGGCGATCTCGTATCGGCACGGCTTACGAGGCTTCATAACGATGCCAACATGCTTGCGCTCGGGGCGGGGATTATCGGCGAGAAACTTGCGTATGAAATTGTCTCCGTCTTTCTCGAAACGCCGTTTTCCGGGGAAGAACGTCATGCCCGCAGGATTGGCCTCATCGAAGAATGTCCCAAAGACGGGAAGAATTAAAAAAAAGCAACCGTAAAGAAAATAACTTCATTTGTCGAACGGAATGAGTTTCGAGCAAAGCAGCGAAAAACCACCGGGATGCCGGTGGTTTCCCATTATCGTTTATTCTCAAATTCGGTAGGCGTAGGGATTACGCTCTTTCTGTCAAAAGCAAAATATTATTTCACTTTGTTTTGTTTCCCAAGACAATATTTTTCGTTTTCTCCGTAGATTTTACGGAGAAGGTCTTTGTATTTCGGATTTTCGTCCAGATGCTTTTTCTTTGCGAGGACGACCTTCGCGGGAGAGTGCGGGAAGTCGCTCCCGTACACGATCTTATCTTCGCCCGCGACAGAGAGGAGCATATCGAGCGCGACGGGTTCGGGATCGCCTGCGATGTCGAAATACAGGTTTTGGAACTCTTTTTGTACGTCCACCTGCTCCATCATGCCCATTGAGGCGAGAATGCC
>CANQUL010000068.1 GCA_947627015.1 uncultured Clostridia bacterium
CATCTCGTGCACTTTGACAAGCTGATCGACGACCCTTGCGATGACCTCCTCGTTGAGGCCGAACCGCTGTTCGCCCGCGAGCGCCTCGCCCGAAAGCTTGAGTAAGATGCGTCTGTATTTGGGTTTCATATCCCCTCACGCTCCGTTTTTCTCTTAGTATACCATATATGCGCAAAAAAAGCAAGAATTTCCATGTGAAAAGCGTGCGAGAATCGGAACCGCAGGGAAAGCTCTGCCGCCCCGTTTCGAAATTATTGAAAATCGCACCCCGTGTCTCGTGAAAAAAACTAAAATAAAATTCCCGATATGTTTATTCATCGGGAAATTTCGCAAAAATCATAGCGAGAAAAACCGCAGGATTTCAAGAACGGAGGTGGCCGCAATGATTTACGGGTACGCCAGGGTCTCATCCAAGGACCAGAATCTCGACAGACAGCTCGCACAACTCAAGCTGTTCGGCGTCGAGGAAAAAAATATTTTCAAAGATAAAGAGAGCGGAAAAAACTTCGAACGGAAAAATTACATTCGTCTCCGGGCACGTCTCAGGCCGGGCGATCTCGTCGTGATCAAGTCCATCGACCGTCTCGGCCGCGACTACGACATGATCCTCGAGGAGTGGGCCTTTCTCACCAAGACGCTCCGGTGCGACATCAAAGTCCTCGACATGGACTTGCTAGACACGCGTGCGGGCGGAAACAACCTCATCGGACGGTTCATCGCCGATCTGGTGCTGCAGATCCTCTCCTTTGTGGCGGAGACCGAGCGCGCGTCCATCCGCCAGCGGCAGAGCGAGGGCATAGAGCAGGCCAAGCTCAAGGGTGTCAAATTCGGACGGCCGGGCATGCGCCTCTCCTCCAACTTCAGAAAGTGCGCGGAAATGTATCGCAGGGGCGAACTGAACCTCGAGCACACCCTCGAGCTCGTCCACATGAGCCGCGGCAGCTTCTATAAATATTACAAGCAGTATCTGCGGGAAGTTTCGTAAGCCGTCCGTTCTCCCCCGCCGCAGCACAAAAAAAAGACCGTCCGAAGGAGGACGGCCACGGCTTATCGCTGTATTTTACGGAGGGAGACCAACGTCTCGATATGACGGGTCTGCGGGAACATATCAAAGGGTTGCACGCACTCGATCTCGTACATGGATACCTCGTTTTTGGTCTTGATGAGCTCTCCCTTCTCGGTCTCGGCGAGCGTGCCCATTAGAAAGCCGAGGTCGCGGGCAAGCGTTGCGGGATTGCACGACACGAGGATGATGTGCTCGGGGCCGAGGGCTTTGACCTGCCGCAGAACGCTGCGGTCCACGCCCGCACGGGGCGGGTCGAGGACGACGGTCCGGGGATGCTCTTCCTCTGCGATGCGTCCGAATTCTTCCTCCACGGTCCCGAGGACGGCCGACATGCGATCCTTTAATCCGTTGCGCTCCGCGAGCGCCGCGGCGCAGGCGTTTGCCTCGGGGATCACCTCGATCCCCACCGCACGGCCGCACTTCTTTGCGAGCATGGCCGTGAGAAGGCCCCCGCCCGAATAACAGTCGAGGACGGGTCCCTCTCCCGCGAGATCGCAGATCCGGTCGTACATCTTGCCGCGCATCGCGTCGTTGACCTGCAAAAAGGTGTTCGGACCGGCCTCGTACGAGATCCCGCGCTCGAGCCCGTCGTAAGCGCCGCGCCCGTAGATGAGCGTAAATTCCTCGCCGAAGATGACGTTCGTGGGCTTGTTGTTGAAGTTGAGGTAGAGCGAGAACTCCGGGAAGATGGATTCGAGCAGATGCACAAAATAGTCGATGCCCTTGAGTTCGTGCACGCACACGACGAGGGTCACGATGTACTGATATTTGATCTCTCTGACCACGATATGGCGGACATGCCCCCGTCCGATGCTCTCATCATACCCATCGAGACCGCACTTTTCCATAAAGTTCAGGAGCGCCGCGATCAGCTCGTCGGCCCACTTCGGGTGGATGGGACAGGTCATCGTGGGAATGATGCGGTGTGAGCGTTCGGCAAAGAAACCGACCACGTTTCTGCCCTCTTCGCGCCCGACGGGAAGCTGAAGCTTGTTGCGGTAGCCGTATTCGCTGTCGCTCTTTTCGCAGGGAAGGACGTCCGCCGCCACGCCGCCGATCTTGAGGAGCGTCTCCTTGACGAGACGGGACTTGAAGCGGAGCTGTTCGCGGTAGCGAAGGTGCTGGAGCTGGCAGCCGCCGCATTTGAGAAACACGGGGCAACGCGGACGGACGCGCTCTTCGGCGGGCGTCATGACGTCGAGGACCTTTGCGTATCCCACCCCGTCCTTCACTTTGAGTATCATGACCGAGGCGCGTTCCCCGGGAAGGAGATAGGGAATAAAGAGCGTCGTATCCCCGCAGCGGGCAATGCCTTCCCCCTGCGTCCCGATGGACTGCGCCGTTACCGTGACGATATCGCCTTTCTGCATATTACCTCCCGATCCGTCGCAGGGTGAGGTCCACCGACCGCTGACAGAGGAACATCATATAGTCGTATGCGGCAAAGAAGAGTGTGCCGCCCACAAAGAGAACATAGAAGAAGTACTGCTTCACAAAGGGGTACCATGTCGCAGACTCGATGCCGAAAATCGGCACGAGCACGACCGACCACATCAGCCACATCGAGAGGTCGAACCATACCGCCTTCCCGACAAAGAGGGCGAAATGGAGCGGCTTTTTTTTGACGAATTTTTTCTGCGCCCAGTTGGCGGCGGGATGCAGCCCGAAGAAGGCGACAAAGGGAAGGACTTGCACGATGGCGAGACCCGAAAAGAAGAAGGCGAGGAGAACGGCTCCCGCAAAGGCGAGCAGATTCCCGAGGATGAGGTCCTTGGAAAGGGGCACCATGAGCGCAAAGACGGCAAGGAGATACCCCGCCATCAGCAGAAAGTCCACATAACTCCCCACCGTGAGAGCGACCGCCGCAACCGCACAGGAAAGGGCGGACAGGGCAATCTCAAAGGCCCTCGAAGAACGCTTCATGGCTCAACGGCACCCGCAGCAGAGGCTGAAGATCAGGTTGATGCAGAGGTAGGTATAGCACATGCTCGCACAGTTGGCGCACATGCTTCCCCCCATCTGGTCGGAGGGCGAAGAGACATCGGGATCGGTCCGCTCGGCGCCGCCCGTCTGCTCGTTGTATTCGGCACGACCCTTGAGCTTTTCGTAGGCATCCTTGTACTTTTCGTTGGAAGGGTCCATCTGCATGGCGATCTCGAGCTGCTTCTTGCTCTCGTTCATCCAACTCTTTTTGTAGAACACGACCGATTGGAGGTAGTGCCATTCGGCATTCCTCTCGTTGAAGGCGTCGAGAAGGCTCTGCGCCTTGGGAATGTCCCCGCTCCGGATGGCGGCGGCAACTTCGTCAAACGCATTGCCCTGCGCCTCCGTACCGTGCTTTTTCTCCTCCATGATGTCGCCGTAAGCGGCCTCGAGCTTTTCGAGCTTCCTTGCGGCATTCATGCCGGCCTCGCCGTCCTGCCACTTCTCCTCGTTGTACTTTGCCTTGAGTTCGCGGTAGCGGGCTTCGACCTCCTCCGCGGAGGCCGTTTCGGGAAGGCCCAAAAATTCGTAACTTTCTTTCATGATTTCTCCTTTTGCGGCGGTTCAGATGCGAACCGTCATGGGCGGACGGGGTTCCCCCTTCATGACCCGCATGGTCTCGATGGGGATCCCCCGCAGGATGACGTTGTCCGTCAGGTCGCGGTTGAAATGGAACCGGATGCCGGCAAGATGCTCGCGCATCGCATAGAACATCGTATCGAACAGGAACGAGACGTCCGCACCCGACTGCGCCATGAGCGCCTCGCGCGTCTCTGCGCCGTAGGTGAGGACGAAGGGATTGTAACCGCCCCGTTTTTTGTCTGCGTCATAGTCGTCGAGCGCATCGATGAGATACACCCACTTGCCGAGCTGATAAAAGAGTCCGATCGTATCGGGGGTACCCATGTCGCGGAGGAAGTGTTCGGAAAGGGCTGCCATCATCGAAGCACTCGGCTCTGCGGCGATATCGGGAGAGGGCTCCTTTTTGCGCTCGGCCGCGGCCTGTTCCGAGAGATATTTCTCCACGAGCCGCACGAGTACGGGGTACTCTTCCTTTGCGCGCAGAAACCCCTTCCGGAAGCACAGCCGCTTTCCCCTCCCGCCTGCGCCGTCCTCGATGTCGTCGGTCAGTTTATAGTAGGCAAGCACGGTGTTGAGCGCACCCAATTCACGGGTCAGCGCGTCGACTTTGGCCATGGGCTGCTTGCGGATGAGGTGCTCGGCGCACGTCTCGCGGACGATCTCGACCTCTACGCCCATGATGTTGTGGAGCAGAGCGGAGAGGAAGGTAACGTCATAGGTGAGCCCGACGCGCGCGATCTGGCCCGACGAGGCCGCGATCCCCTTGCAGAGGCCGCAGTAGAGCGCCTTGTAGAGCATGACGTCCTTTACATGCAGGTTGGGAAAATCGTACCGAACGTATCCGAACATGATCCACCTAAGCCTGATAGAAGCCCATCTTGCGATAGACCTTGGAAAGCGTCTTGCGGGCGGCGCGGAAGGCGCGGTCCCTGCCCTCGGCAAGATAAGCGGCGAGCTCCTCTTTCGCGGCGAGAAGACGCTTCTGTTCCGTCTGGACGGGGGCAAGCGCATCGGCGACGGCCTCGCCCACCGCGAGCTTGAATTCCCCATAGCCTTTCCCCGAAAATTCGTGCTCCGCCTCGGACACGGTACAGCCCTTGAAGGCCGCATAGATGCCGAGCAAGTTGGAAATGCCCGGCTTTTCGGGCGTGTGGCGGATCTCGTTTTCGCTGTCCGTCACGGCGCGTTTGAACTTGCGGATGATGGTATCCCGGTCGTCGGAGAGATAGACCGAGGCGTTGGGATTTTCGTCGGATTTGGACATCTTTTTGGTCGGCTCCTGCAACGAGCAGATGCGCGCCGTCTCCTTGGAGATGAGGGGCTCGGGCACGCGGAAGGTCTCGCCGTAGCGGTTGTTGAAGCGCAGGGCAAGGTCGCGGGCCAGCTCGACATGCTGTTTTTGGTCGGCGCCCACGGGAACGTAGTCACTCTGATAGAGCAGAATGTCCGCCGCCATGAGGACGGGGTAATCCATGAGCCCCATATTGATATTGTCGGCATGTTTGCGGCTCTTATCCTTGAACTGCGTCATGCGGGAGGCCTCGCCCACATAGGTGAGCGTATTGAGCGTCCAGCACAGCTCCGCATGGGCGGAGACGTGGGACTGCACATAGAGAGCGCATTTGGCGGGGTCGACGCCGCAGGCGATATACAGCGCGGCGAGTTCGAGCGTGCGCCGTCTGAGTTCGGCGGGTTCCTGCCGCACCGTGACGGCATGCAGGTCGGCAATGGCGAAATAGCAGGTGTAATCGTTCTGCAACTTCACCCAATTGCGCACCGCACCGATGTAATTTCCGATGGTCAGATTGCCGCTCGGCTGGACGGCGGAATATACGATTTTCTCATCCATGGCCTGTTGTGCCTC
>CANQUL010000069.1 GCA_947627015.1 uncultured Clostridia bacterium
GGCTTGGTAGCTCAGTTGGTAGAGCGGAGGACTGAAAATCCTTATGTCGGCGGTTCGATTCCACCCCAAGCCACCATTCGCCGGTGTAGCTCAATCGGCAGAGCAGCTGATTTGTAATCAGCAGGTTGCAGGTTCAATTCCCGTCGCCGGCTCCACCGAAACGCACTTGAAAATTTGATAGATCGGGAAGATTCCAGAGCGGCCAAATGGATCAGACTGTAAATCTGACGTCTACGACTTCGGTGGTTCGAATCCACCTCTTCCCACCACGAAAAGGGACACCATGTCGGGTGTCCCTTTTCGTGACGGTCGGAGTGGGAAGGCGAACCACCGACGGTGGTTCGCCCCGCCCGCGCGTTCTTTATGGCGTCGAAGGGCGGCACGAGCGGGCTTGCCCGCGAAGTAATCCACCTCTTCCCACCAACAGAAAAACAGGACGAAATTGCGAAAAAAACCGCTTTTTTGCCCTGTTTTTTGTTTCATTACGGGGCGAAATAAGCCCAAGGAAAAGCGTGATTCCCCAAATTTTCCCCAAGACCGAAAATGCCGATTTCGTTGGTCTTTGTACTCCCGGAACGTCGCTTTCTCTTTCGGGCGGAATAAGACAATGATTCGTTTTTACACTCTCAAAGCGTCGGCATGGTTCCCATGACGCCACGCAATGGCACTTCGGCGGGTGCTTAACTAAAACGAGCGCGCCGCTTCGCGGCGTAGTCAAAATAACAAGACATCCGGTGGATTTTGCCGAAACCACTAAAGGGGTCCCCTCGGCAAAGTATCGCAAACTTCGTTTGCTCGCGCGAACCACCGAAGTCGTAGACGTCGGATTTTCAGATTCCGCACGCTCCGTCACGAACTACCCCGCTTCCGCGAGATACCCGCAGAGGAGAAACAGAACGAATCGCTCTATTCCCCGTTAATCAGTTCATCAATGCTCACCTGAAAAATTTCACCGAGCTTTCGAAGCATATCGATATTCGGCTCCGTCCGTCCCTGCTCCCAATTTGCATAGCAACTCTCAACGACGGATAACTTTTCGGCAACTTGCTTTTGCGTCAATCCGCAATCTCTGCGCGTCATCTTCAAATTATTGCAAAATTTTTTGTCCATACAAAAATTTTACGCGAAACTACACATTTTATCTTGACAATAGATAAAATGTGTAGTATTATTTTAAGGAACAAAGGAGGATGCCTATGTATTGTAAAAATTGCGGAAAGGAAATCGATGACAAGGCAGAGATCTGTATCTATTGCGGGTGCGGTACGGGGCAAAAGCAGGCTGCCAAGGACGAAACGAACGTACTCGCGATCGTCGGGTTTATTTTTTCCTTCTTTTTTGCAGTCGTTGGATTGATATGCTCGATTTTGGGGTATCGCAAAGCGGCGGAATTGGGCGGAAGCGGAAGAAACTTGTCGATAGCGGGAATCATTATCAGTGCCGTGTGGATCGGAATCGTCATGATCGCACTGATCACAGTTTAAGAAAAGGAGAAAAATATGGCCATGATAAACTGCCCGGAATGCGGGCAACCTGTGTCGGATAAAGCCGAAAAATGTATCCACTGCGGTTTTCCGTTTCGCACGGAAACAATGCAAGAAGAAACACTCGCGAGAGCCGAAAAGAGTGTAGCGATCATATACGGATTGCAGCAAACCTTTCTGATCGGCGGAACGAAAAACTTTATGTTGACGGCGCGTATATAACTTCCGTAAAGAAGGGCGAATCGGTTGAAATTCCCGTAAATCGGAACTGCACTCTGACGGCAAAGTGCGGGTTGAATCCCCTCAAAGGAAAGAAAGAATTGCGCGTCGGAAAAACCACGAAAATTCAAATCGTCTATGACAGATTGCTCGGCACGTTTATGATGCAAGATATTCATTCCTGAATGATTCCGATCGGAATCACAGCCCCATCCGTTTCGGGTTCTTTCCCACGAAAAAAACCTTGCTTCTCGCAAGGTTTTTTTCGTGGCAACCGAGGTCGTAAAATCGCGGGATTTTCGCTCAAATGTGCATATGGGGTGCAGTATTTTGCACTTCGACATGAAAATTCCCGGCACCGGATATGGACCGGGATATGCTTATGAGGGGAATTCCGAGAACGGATCGTCGGACGAACCGCCGCGGTCCGTATCGCCGCTTCCGCCGTCTGAATTTCCGAAATCGGGGAAGGGATCGTGCCTGCTTCCATTGCCGCCTCCATTGCCTTCGCCGGGTCTCCCGGGGCCGCCCGAAGGGCCTTCGTAGCGGCCGCGCACGGCTTCCTCCATCCGCTTCCGCATATAGGCATCGTAATCGACGGGCGCATTGTTGCGCACGGCGAAGAGCACGACGCCACGGAGCGACGTGAGCGTGCAGATGACGGTCATGAGCACGGGTCCGCGCGCGAAATACTTCCGGAAGAGGGCGAGGAAGAGCACGAACGCAAAGACAATGAACAGCACGGAGAGGAGCATTTCGGCGATCTGCAACCACATTCCCGCATCGTACAGCCAACGCAGGCCCTGCGGGACACGGGAGGGATCGGTGACGATCATGGGAACGCCCTCGGGATTATACGAGGTGTCGATCTCCACCTTGCTGTAAGGGAGGAGCGCCACCGTACTGTAAAGGTTGAAGGCGCCGACCACGCAGTAGAAGCCCTCCGCGATCGCGGCATAGAGGCCCGCGCGGCGCATCTTCTGGCCGAAGAAATTGGCTTCGCCCGCGATCTCCCCCGCATACCATGTGTTGAGAATGGGGACAAAGCCCATCCACGCGTGTTTTTTGTTCTCCCTCTTTGCCATCTTGCCGAGCCCAATCCCGCCCAAAACGAGACAGGCAACGTACAGTGCGGCGCAGACAAGGATGAGAATGACGAGATTTCTCCCGACCTCACGGAGTGCGGCGTCCAGATCGTTGACGTCGACGGACAGAAATCCGACGACCTGCGCAAAGTATTGGATGGCGCTCGTCCACTGAAAGAACTCCATTTATTCCTCCTTCGGGAACAGTTCGATCCCGTAATCAACCGAGCAAAGCGTAAGCCCGGACGCGGGCATGGTACCCGCGAGCGAGGTCCGAGTACCCTTTTCGAGGGCGGTGCGGATCCCATCGGTGCTCTTTCCGCATCCCACGGCGAAGAGCTCGCCCGCAAGGATGCGCACCATGTTGTACAAAAATCCGTTCCCCGTGACCGCGATCTCATAGAGGTCGGCCGCGGGCTCTTTTTTTTCGGAGATCCCGATGTGATAGACGGTGCGCACCGAGGTCTTTGCGGAAGAGCCCGTCGAGGAGAAGGCGCGGAAGTCGTGTTCGCCGACAAGCAGCGTTGCGGCTTCGCGCATGCGGAGCACGTCGGGCTTTGCCGTAAGGCGGGCCGTGTAGCGCGACAGGAGCGGCAGCACGGCGGGGGCAAAATAGGCCCGATAGACGTAAGTCTTTTTCTTAACGGCGCGGGTGCAGTCGAAGCCATCGGGCGCCGTGCGGGAAGCAAGGACCTTTAAGTCGGGCGGGAGCTTGCGATTCAGACATTCGCGCAATTTTTCGGCGGGGATCGACGTCTCGCCGTCGACATGGCAGACCTGCGCCGCGGCATGCACGCCGGCGTCCGTACGGCCGCTTCCCGCCACACGGACGGCCGACCCGAACACTTCCGACGCCGCCCGTTCGAGTTCGCCCTGTACGGTGCGCTCCCCCTTCTTCTGCCGCTGAAAGCCCGAAAACAGAGTCCCGTCGTATTGGACGAGAAGGACGTATCTCATATCACCCCTCCCGCATACATGCGGAGAAGGACCACGCCCGTCACGAGCCCTGCACAGAACACAAACGCGATGAGATCTCTCCACGAAAAGGTGAGCTTTTTGTACTTGATCCGCTTGCGCTTGCCCGATGTGAAGCAACGGGAGTCCATGGCGTCGGCAAGATCGATGGCACGGTAGAAGGAAGAGATGAGCAGCGGGACGAGTACGGGCACAAACGCCTTGATGCGGCGGATGAGGCCGCCTGTCTCGAAATCGGCTCCGCGCGCCATCTGGGCGTTCTTGATGCGCTCGGTCTCGTCCATCAGGATGGGGATGAATCGCAGTGCAATGGACATGATGAGAGCGAGATAGTGCACGGGGAAGTGCACCCATTTGAGCGGAGTGAGCAAGCTCTCCACGCCGTCGGTCAGGGCGACGGGCGTCGTCGTGTACGTCAGGAGCGAGGAGAAGGTGACGAGCAGCACCAGCCGCAGGATGAGGAACACCGAAAAGCGGATGCCCTCGAGGGAGATGCAGATGATCCCCCATTCGACATAGACGGTCTCGCCCGCATAGAAGAAGATGTTGATGGCCGCCGAAAACGCGATGAGGAATATGACGCCGCGCACGGCCCGAAGGACGCGTAAAAGCGGCACCCGCGAGAAAAGGATCGCGATGAGCAGCACGAGCGCGCACGCCCCGAGTCCCCAAAAACTGTTTGCAAGAAAGATGCAAGTGATGTATGCGACGAGGAAGAGGATCTTGAGACGGGGGTCCAGACGGTGGACAAAGGAGTCCACGGGATAGTATTGACCGAATGTGACGTCCTTCACGAGAGGCCTCCTTTCTTGCGGAGGACCTGCCGGATGAAGTCGTCCGTCGTGAAATCACAGTCGATGACAATGCCCTTCTCCCGCAGCGCAAGGACAAGTTTTGCCGTGAGCGGAATGTCGAGCCCGAGCGATGTGAGCCCCTCCGCATGGCGGAAAAGTTGGGAGGGCGGAAGGGCGTATTTCACCGTTCCGTCCGCAAAGACCGCGGACATGGTACAGTTCTCCGCGATCTCATCCATATCATGCGATACGATAATGACCGTCTTGCACCAGCTCCTGTGCAGACTGTGGAGGAGCGCCATGATGTCCTCTTTGCCGAGCGGATCGAGACCTGCGGCGGGTTCGTCGAGGATGAGGATCTCGGGTTTGGTGACGAGGACGCCCGCGATCGCAACGCGCCGCTTCTGCCCGCCCGAGAGGTCGAAGGGAGAGACATCCCCGACCCGGCGGGGATCCAGCCCCACCGCCTCGAGCGCCTCATGGACGGCTGTGCGCTTTTCGGCGTCGGAGGGACGGCTCTTTTTGTCCGCAAAGTTCTCGAGTCCGAACGCCACGTCCTCGAACACCGTGGGTGCGAAGAGCTGGTATTCGGGATACTGAAAGACCATGCCCACCTTCTTCCGGAGGGCGCGGAAATCCGTCTTTCGGTCCGCGAGGTCGAAGTCCCCCACCCGAAGCACGGGAGCAGGGCCTTCCGCCTTTTTGGGGTGTTTGAGAGAGGACGGCAGACGGAGAAGTCCGTTCAGATGCTGAACAAACGTGGACTTGCCGCTCCCCGTGTGGCCGAGGATGCCGTAGAACTCCCCTTCTTCGATGGTGAGAGAGACGTCGTCGAGCGCCTTCGTCGCAAAGG
>CANQUL010000070.1 GCA_947627015.1 uncultured Clostridia bacterium
GTCTATGACCATGCCAACTTCCGTGTCCCGACAGGCGCGCTCAACGACTTGCTCATCGACGCTGTGCGCATCTCCGAACCGCCGAGCTACAACGGAAAGCGGATGAAGCTGTATTACGCTTCCCAGCCCTCCGTCTGCCCGCCCAACTTCGTGCTCATGGTCAACGACGAAAAGCTGCTGCACTTCTCTTATGCCCGCTATCTCGAGAATGTGATCCGCGAGGCCTACGATTTCTCGGGCACGCCCATCCGGATCACGGTGCGTTCGAAAAAGGAGTCGGAATGAAAGAACTTTCTCTGTCCGAACTTTGGTATTGGTTTCTTCTGATGGCCGCCGTGTGCTATTTCATCGGCTGTTTCAACTTTGCCGTGCTCATTGCGCACATCAAGCATAAGGACGTCCGCCATATCGGAAGCGGCAACCCGGGCACCATGAACATGAGCCGCGAGTTCGGCCTCAAGATCGGATTTCTCAACTTTCTTCTCGATGCGTGCAAGGGCGGCGTCCCCGCGGTCATCAGCTACTTTATTTTCAGAAATTACGTATTTTCCGGGACACAGGTCATCATTTCCGACTTTACGCGCTACTTCTGCGGCGTGTTCGTCATCATCGGGCACATCTGGCCCGTCACAATGAAATTCAAGGGCGGAAAGGGGATCGCCTCCACGCTCGGCCTCTTCTGGATGAACATCGCCTGCGAGAACCCGTGGTTCTTGCTCATCGGGGTATTCTGCCTCTTCGGCATCGTCGGCTTCATCGCCCTCACGGAGTACGGCTCCATGGGCTCCCTTGCGGGCGTCACGGGATTTTCGCTCTGGCAGGGCATCCTCTTTTTCCTGCGCTACATGGGGGACCTCTCCCAAGGGCCGGTCATCGCCTGCTTTATGATGCTGCTCGCGCTCAATTTCCTTACATGGTTTGCGCACCGCAAGAACCTCATCCGTCTCTTTGCGGGCGAAGAGCACCGCACCTCCGTCAAAAAACTTTCCAAGGGGAAGCGCGGCATGCAGAATATGTAAAATTTCCTCCCGATATAAAACAAGGCACCCATGTCCGAGACACGGGTGCCGTTTTTTATGGGTTTTACGCAAGTTCAATCATCTTTGAGGCCGAGCAGATAGTCTGCCGAGACGTTGAAATAGACCGACAGCTTAAAGACGGCCTCGATCGTCGGGAGCTGTTTTCCCGTCTCCCAATAGCTGATCGATGCGTTGCTGATGGCAAGGTCTTTTGCAAGCCTGTTCTGCCCGATCCCTTTCTCCGTCCGGAGCATCCGCAGCCGCTCCCCGAATACATTCCGGTCAAATTCTTTGATGAAATATTCGTCGTTTTTTTCCATAAAATAAATCTAACAAAAATTAGCATGTTTTACTTGACTTCTAATTATTATTAGAGTATAATAAAAGTATGGGGCGGGATTTTCCGTCCGGATCAAAAAATTGTTCGGAGGTATCTATGAGAGATCAGTCGGAATTCGGGGAGAAGTACGACTATGAGCGCAGGATGGAGGAGCTGGGCCTTGCCGAGATCAAAAAATCGCGAAAGCTCCGTCTGGCGTTTGCCATCGTCCTTCTTCTGCTCGGCGTGATGTTCATTTTTGCGACATGGGTCATGAGTATCGTCTGTTGGGTCGGAGCCATCGCCCTTCTTGTCTCTTTCTTCAAACTCGGCGCAAAGAGAAAGGACATGGTATATGTGCGCAAGGTGGGGTTCCGCAAGGCGGGGAAAAAGGGCAGTTCGGCCGTCCCGCCGTCGGCGCCCTCCCGAACGGGGCCGGATGTCCCTTCCCGATCGGATCCGGAGGCGCTGTCCGCCGCTGCCGCAACGTTGCCGAACAGCTACCATGCAGCCACGTCGGACGATCTGACTCCTCCGAGCGAGGACGGAAAGGACCCCGACGTGTACGGCCCGATCAAAGGTTTTTAAGGAGGATGCAAGATGGGCAAGAAGATTTATAACGGCACCATTCACACCAAGAACGGTTCGTATACGGGCGATTACGACGCCAACAAGTCTCCCGAAGGCTACGGGGAGATCGTCGACAAAGACGGCTACTGGCTGCGCGGCACCTTCCGGAACGGCAAACTCAACGGATACGGCGAAAACTGCGCCTATGAGGGTACCTACAAGGGGGAATTCGTCAACGGCAAGTATCACGGCAAGGGAAGGTTTGTGTTCCGCGACGGTGACACGATCGAGGGCAACTTCGAAAACGGCATGCCCGAGGGCATGGGCGTGTACCACTTCAAGTCGGGCAGACGGTATGAGGGACAGTTCCACAAGGGCAAGTTCAGCGGCGTGGGAACGAGTTACTATGTCGACGGCTCCGTCTATGAGGGGCAGTGGAAGGGCGGACAGCGCGATGGGAAGGGCATTCTGACCTACAAGAGCGGTGACCGCTATCAAGGCGAGTTTCTCTGCGACGAGCCCTATGGTTATGGCGTCTACACATGGAAAGACGGTACCATGTACGAGGGAGAGTGGTCCGACGGCAACATGCACGGGCAGGGCAAATTCATCGGCCCCTCGGGCGTATACGAGGGGAAATTCAAAAAAGATAAGTTCTGCGGCCGCGGCAAGATGGAGTACGCCAACGGTACCGTGTACGACGGCGATTGGAAGGACGACAAGCGCAACGGGTACGGCAAGATGACCTATTTAGGCGGCGTCTATGAGGGCGAGTGGCGGGACGACAAAAAGAACGGCCACGGCGTCTATCATTGGAACGACGGAGACACCTACGAGGGCGCTTGGGAGAACGATATGAAGAACGGAGAGGGCGTTGTGACCCTTGCCGACGGACGCAGTTTCTCCGCGAAATTTTACCACGACTTCAAGGTCTGAAGACCTGCGTCCTCCTCGGCCGAATCCAAACGTAAATCATATCCAAGGCATAAAATAAGGCACCCATGTCTGTGACATGGGTGCCGTTTTTGTAGAATCGGAGCTTATTTCTTCTTCTTGTGAACGATGAGGCTTGTGCCCGTCATCTCTTCGGGGATGGGGAGATCCATCATCTCGAGAAGCGTGGGGGCGAGGTCGGCGAGAATGCCGTCGCTGCGCACCTTGATCTTCTCTTCCTTGAGCTTTTCGGAGATGAGCACCACGGGGACGGGGTTGGTCGTATGCGCCGTGAAGGGGGATTCGTCGATGTCGATCATCTTGTCGGCGTTGCCGTGGTCGGCGGTCAGGATCGCGGAGCCGCCCATCTCGAGGATCTTGTCGACGATGCGTTGGACGCATTCATCCACGGTATGTACGGCCTTGATCGCGGCGTCGAGCACGCCCGTATGGCCGACCATGTCGCAGTTGGCAAAGTTGAGGATCATCACGTCGTATTCGCCGCTGTCGAGCTCCGCGAGGGCACGTTCGGTCACCTCATAGGCGGACATCTCGGGCTGCAGATCGTAGGTCGCCACCTTGGGCGAATTGATTAGCACGCGCACTTCGTTTTCGTTGGGCCTCTCCACGCCGCCGTTGAAGAAGAATGTCACATGGGCGTACTTCTCCGTCTCGGCAATGCGCAGTTGCTTCTTGCCGAGCTTTGCGAGGTATTCGCCGAGGGTATTGACGAGTTCTTCCTTGGGGAAGGCGATCTCCACGTTGGAGAACTCGGCATCGTACACGGTGAAGCAGACGTACACGGGGTTCAGGAATCCCGTCTTGCGTTTGAAGGCCGTGCCCTTGGGGACGACGAACTCCTCCTGCGTGAAGGCGCGGGTGATCTCCCTTGCGCGGTCGGGGCGGAAGTTGAAGAAGATGACGGAATCGCCCTCTTCGACAAGTGCAACGGGGGTGCTTTCCGCGTCGCAGATGTTGGTGGGAAGCACGAACTCATCGGTGATGCCTGCCGCATACGAGTCCTTGAGCGCCTTGACGGGATCGTCCGCATGGACGCCCATGCCGATGGTCAGCATGTCGTAGGCCTTCTCCTCGCGGTCCCAATTGTTGTCGCGGTCCATCGCATAGTAGCGGCCTGAGAGGGAGGCGAGCTTGCCGTATTTGAGCTGCTTCATCTTTTTGAGCAGCTGGCGCACATATCCCACGCCCGAGGTGGGGGAGACGTCGCGGCCGTCGAGGAAGGCGTGGACATAGCATTCGGGCACGCCGCGCATCTTTGCCATTTCAAGCAGGGCATAGAGATGTTCGATGTGGCTGTGCACGCCGCCGTCGGAGAGAAGCCCCCAGACGTGGAGTTTTTTGCCGTTTTCTTTGGCGCTGTCCATGGCCTTGATGAGGGCGGGGTTTTCAAAGAAAGAGCCGTCCTCGATGGCTCTCGAGATCTTGGTGAGGTCCTGATAGACGATGCGGCCTGCGCCGATATTCAGATGGCCGACTTCGGAATTGCCCATTTGCCCGTCGGGAAGCCCAACGGAGAGCCCGCTCGCGCCGAGTTTTGCGGAGGGATAGTTCTTGCGCAGCGCCGCTACATTCTTGCTGCCGTCGAGAAAGATGGCATTGCCGTACGAGATCGGGTTGCAACCGTATCCATCCATGATGATGAGAGCATAGGGTGTCTTCATGTACGTTTCCTTCTTAAACTTTATTTTCTCCTATTATACAACATATTGCGTTAACTTGCAAGCATCCGACGAAAATTCGTGAAAATTTTTTGGAATTTTTTGGCCTCCGTTTCGGGATCTGAAAAGATTTTCGCTGTCCTTGCGGAAGAATTTGCTCCGGGGAGAGGGGGTCCTTTGCCGTCTGTTCCGAGAGTGAATTGTCAAACTAAGTGCAACAGATTTTGAGATTTAGATCAAAGAGAAGCAGCGGGGATTGGAAGAGAAGGATTTTTTTGGGTCTGGCGTTGAGAAGCGCCAGATTCTTTTTTAGGGTAGTTTCGCTGACATGGGAAAGGTCACGTCCTTTGGGATAGAACTCCCGAAGCAAGCCGTTCAGGTTTTCATTCGTTCCCTTTTGCCATGCGCAATAGGGATCGGCAAAGTAGACGGAACAATGCAATGCCTCTTCTATCTCTTTCCAATGGGAGAACTCGCTTCCTCGGTCGCAGGTAATTGTCTTCACCGCCCCTTTGGGAAGTTTGGAGAGAACGGCAATCACCGCTTTCGCCATTACCTCTCCGCTTCGGTTGGGGATCTTAATTGCTATGTAAAACCTCGTCTTTCTCTCTGCAAGCGTCGCAAAGCATGCTTTGCTCTTCCCTTGCCCGCTCACGACCGTATCCGCTTCCCAATGCCCGAACTCTTTCCGCGTATATACGCTCTTATCCCGTTTCCGTATGCTCTTTCCCGTTGTGAACCTTCCGCCGTTCCCGAGCCGCTTCCTTGTCTTTCCCTTCCTTCGCAGCTTCTTTACGTCTCCCTTTGCTACATACCCCTCGTATAACCAACGGTAGATCGTC
>CANQUL010000071.1 GCA_947627015.1 uncultured Clostridia bacterium
GCGCTGCGATTGGTCTCCTGCTCATTGAGGGCAAGGTGCTTGTTGTAGACCATGACGCCCATCGAAGCGGCGCCGGCCGTCTCGTACCCTGCGGTGATTCCCGTGAGCACGGGGTCCTCGCTGTAATACTCGGCGTATCTTGCATGGTAAGGCGAACGGTGCATGTTGAGACCGAAGCCGTAGATGCCCGCTTCACCCGACCAAAGAGAATCTTCGCCGATCGCTTCGCCCACGACATACAAGAGCCGTGTGTTGAAAGTGGAAGCAAGGATACCCTCGCAGGGGAAGCCCGTCATGTATTCGCCGGCATCGGGATCGCCCGTCTTTTGGGCAAGGCTCTGACCGGCAACACCCTCGTTGTAGCGCTGGGAATAGCCGTTGTTGCCGTTTTGGTCGATGGTCTCGGGCTTGTTGATGCTCGTTACGGCCACGGTCATGCGGCGGCCTTCTCCGATAAGGTGCACGGTCTCGTCCCACGTGAGCTGGTCGAGCAATTGTTCCCAAAGCGGATCGTCGTACGGGATCTCCTCATAGGCATTCGTCGCGGGGTTGAGGCGAACGCGGAGGTTGATGAGGTTGAGGTGCCCCGCATCGCTCTGTTCGTGGTTCTTTCCGTAGGTCGGATAGGTATCCTTTTCGAGGCCGTTATCCTTGATGACATCCTCCACGGCGGGAGTGATCGTGCCGCGGTTTGTGATCGTCTCGGGACTGACGGCGCTGTTCTTGGTCCGGGTGAAGAGCCCGGTCTCCGCGCTGTACGTCGAGTTGTATTGCAGTTTGACCGTGCCTTCCCAATCGGAACGCGTCATAAAGGTGACGTTGTTGCCTGCTGCGACATAGCGGGGATCGCCGTTGTCGAAGATGGTCTCGATCCGGTACCCCGTGTTCATGGAGACGCCGTAGGTGTTCGGGTCGTCCTCGGTGATCGCGAAGTCGCTGTACACGAGGTTCGCATCCCCTTCCATGCCCGTCATCCTTGCGCTCTGTTCGGCGCTGACGCCCTTGGCCTTGAGGATGTTGTTGACGGCCTGATGGGCGTTCTTTGCAACGGTGAGATAGTAATCGCCCGCTTCGAGAAGGTAGGTGCCCGTGAGCTCCTTGCCGTCCACCGTGTGCTTCATCTCGCGGTCGAAGGAGGCAAAGTACGCGCGGGGCACATAGATCTTTACTTGCTCCGATGCGCCCTTGGCAAGCTTGGACGTCTTGGCATAGCCGACGAGTTCCACCGAGGGCTTTTCGACCCCGTGCGCGGCGTCGTACGCCGTGTAGGGCTGCTGCAGATAGACCTGAACGACCTCTTTGCCGGCATAATCGCCTTCGTTCGTCACGGTGACGGAGACTTCATAGACGTCGGTGTAGTCCACGGAATGGCCCTTCCACTCCTCTGCGGTGATCTTGTCGTAATACTTCACGCCGTCGAGCTTGTAGGAGAAGTCGGTGTACGACTTGCCGTAGCCGAAGGGATATTTGACCACATCGTCATAGGCGAACGCGCCTGCCTTGTTCTTGCCGAGCACATAGTCCTCATAGCGCGTCTCCGTATAGCGGTAGCCGAGATACTCGCCTTCCTGATAGACAACGGATTCCGTCGCCCAGTTGGTGAGTACGGGGTTGTACGCGTTGTCCTTGTACCACTGGTCGCCCAGTCTGCCCGAAGGGGTCACGGTGCCGTTGAGGATATCGCCGATCCCCCAGATGCCCGTGGCGCCGAGCGTAGCGGTCCAGAGGACTGCGTCCACCTTGTAGGCGTCCGTCTCGAGGATCTTGAGTTCGAGGGGTTCGGGAGAGTTGATGACGAGCACTACATTCTTGAACTCATTGCGGAGGTTCTTGAGCACGCTCACTTCGTTTTGGTTGAGCTGCAGGTAGTCGCCGTTGGCATAGGTATCGGAATCGCTCACGCTGCCGTCGACGAACGAAAGGTCGCCGGGAAGATCTTCCACGCCGAGACGGCCGATGACAAAGATGGCGGTGTCGCCCTTGTCCGTGCCGAGATGCGAGGAGACGGAACTCCAATTTTCCTCGTTGAGATAGGGCATGTTGGGCTTTTTGCGGTTGGTGATGCCCTCTGCGATGTCATATCTCCAGTTTCTGGTATCATACGCATCAACCGTTGTCTGGTACCAATTCGCAAGGGTCTCGTTCACTTTGAGACCTGCGTCTTCGAGCACGGGACGGAACAGGATGCGGTCCTCGGAGTCGATACTGATGTGACCCGCACCGCCGATTCCGTAGACGGGCGCATAGGCAGTCGCACCGAAGAGGCTGACCGTGGTCCCCTTTGCGAGGGGAAGTACGCCGTTGTTCTCGAGGAGCACGGAGCCCTCGGATACGGCTGCGGTGCCGATGTTGCCGTTTGCAGCTCGCACCTGTGCCACACTGTCCCACTTGGAGGTGTAGTACGAGAGTTCTTCTGCGGTCTCATCCACCGTGATTGTCTCCGTCTTGTATCCGCCGAAGAGATTCACGGTGAGGAAGGATTCGAGCCCTTTCGCCACTACCGAGACGAGAAGCGTAAGCCCGAACAGGATGGCGAGAATATTGAACAGGATACGGGACAGCAGATGCGTCCCCTTGATGAATTTACTCATGGTTTGCCTCCTTTCCGTTTTTGTTATGAGGCAGCCATGCCCCGATGTTGGAGAGGACCGTCGCGAGCAGAAGCATCAGGGCAACGGCGGCGCAGATGCAGAACTGCCGGCTGAACGTTCCGCCCATGGCGACGACATTGATCTCGTCATAGATAAATTGGAATACGCCGCACAGATAGAGAATGAATGCGGCAAAGGTCGTTCCCGTCATCACTGCGGTCCCCGTGCGCGGCATGCCGACGAGCGTAAGAACAAGATAGGCGACGGGTCCGAGAAGGACGAGAAGGAATACGGGAAGCGAGAAGAGGTTTCCCTGACGCATGGTTATGAAATAGACGATCGCAAGGACGACCGTGAGGAGCGCCGTGCCGAATGCGACAAAGAACCCCGACTTTCTGTCTTGGAAGAAATGTTTGAATCCGATTTTCATTGTCTTGTCCCTCCTTTATTCATCGTCGCCGCCACCGGTCGGAGGCAGCATTGCGGGAGGCACTGCAGCGGGCCAGAATTCGCCGTACGCTTCGGGAGCAAGAGGACGGACAGGCGAAATGTGCGTGAAGCCCTTCTCCAATCCCTCTGCGGCATCGTCCGCACGGGAGAATCCGAAGCCGAGCGCACCCTTGGCGGCCTTTCCGTTGAAATCAATCATCACCATGCTGTTCTTGCTCGCAGAGCCGGCAATCTTGTACGGTCTCGTATAGCTGACGTCCTCGCCGGGCTGTAACGTGATCTCGATGGGCTTTCCGTCCTCTTCGCCGAGACCCGAAATGCAGACGGCATCCGTGCTCGTCTTGTAACCCGAATTGACCTGCCAGGGCGTGAACGAGATCGGCTCGTCTCCCAAGTTGATGAAATAATAATGGAACGTATACTGCGTGTTCTTCGCGACCGCACCCTCGGTGACATAGCGGTACTTCATGCTCGACTGGGTGCTGTAATTGAAGCTCGTGTAGTAGCCTAAATAGTTCCCCACGACCGCACGGGCGTAATTGAGGGTATAAGTGCTTGTGTCGACCTTCGAATCGCTCTCGGCGATTTCCGTATTGCTTTCATTGGATCTGTGGCCGACATTGGATCTGTGGCCGACGTTGAGATCGGTCCCGGGCATGACGGTATAGGGCGCGATGGTCGTGGACGGGCCGAGCTTGGGAACTCTGCCGTCGGCACTCCAGAAGAGGTACGGGTTGCTCACATCGTACCAGCCGACGATCTCGAGCCCCGTCTCGTTCTTGATCTCGGGCATCATTTCGGATGACTTGATCTTGATGCTCTTTCCCCCGTCCTTTGCAAAGGTTGCCTTGACGGCGGGATCGATGACGAGCTCGATCTCCTTGTTGGGGTTCGCCTCGGGGATCTCGTAGTACGGATTGTAGTCGAAATCGTAGTCGGGTACGAATTCGCCCGTTCCGAGTCCCGGGACTGCGCTTGAACTTTCGGAACCGCCCGAAGGGCCGGGGTCCGGGTTCGGGTCGTCCGGTTTGGAAGGTGTGCCTGTCGGGGCGCATGCTGCGATCGAGAGCATCATGCCCGCCGCGAGAAGCAACACCGGGGTTGTGAAGTGTTTCTTCATGATAGATCCTCCTAATTATTTTCTTCTGCATTCGCAGATAGATTCCGATAGCTGTTTTTTCCGCCTTCTGCTGTCTCTTGCAGCAGAAGGCGGAGATATGAAAATATCTCCGC
>CANQUL010000072.1 GCA_947627015.1 uncultured Clostridia bacterium
AAAACACTGTTCGCCTTGGACATGGGTGCCCTGATCGCGGGCGCCAAGTACCGCGGCGAATTCGAAGAGCGTCTGAAAGCCGTCCTCTCGGAGGTCCAGAAATCGAGCGGCGGCATCCTGCTCTTCATCGATGAACTGCACACCGTGGTGGGGGCGGGGAAGGCCGAAGGCGCCATGGACGCCGGCAACCTCTTAAAGCCCATGCTCGCCCGCGGCGAACTGCACTGCATCGGCGCGACCACGCTCGACGAATACCGGAAATACATCGAAAAGGACGCCGCACTCGAACGCCGCTTCCAGCCCGTACTCATCGGCGAGCCGACCGTCGAGGACACCGTTTCCATCCTGCGCGGCCTCAAAGAGCGCTTTGAGATCTTCCACGGCGTACGCATCCACGACGATGCGCTCGTCGCTGCCGCAACGCTCTCCGACCGCTATATCACCGACCGCTTCCTGCCCGACAAGGCCATCGATCTCGTGGACGAGGCGGCAGCCATGATCCGCACGGAGATCGACTCCATGCCCGCGGACATGGATGCCCTGAACCGCAAGATCATCCAGCTCGAAGTGGAGGAGAAGGCCCTCTCCAAGGAACAGGACAACCTCTCTGTTTCCCGTCTCGAGGCCCTTCGCAAGGAGCTTGCGGAGTACAAGGAGACCTTCACCGCCATGAAGACCAAGTGGGAGGACGAAAAGCAGTCCATCCGCGCCGAAAAGGAGCTCATGGAAAAGATCGAGGCCGTCAACGGCGAGATCGAATCGGCCATGGCCCACGGGGAACTCGAACGGGCTTCGCGTCTCCGTTACGGCGAACTGCCTGCCCTCAAGGCCCGTCTCGAGGAGGCAAAAAAGAGCGTCTCGGGCCGTCAGAACGCCCTCCTTCAGGACGAAGTCACGGAGGACGAGATTGAAAAGATCGTCTCCCGCTGGACGGGGATCCCCGTAGCGCGTCTCAAAGAGGGCGAGAGGGCCAAACTTCTGCGCCTCGAGGACGATCTGCATCGCCGCGTGGTGGGGCAGGAGGAGGCCGTCAAAAAGGTCTCCGAGGCCATTTTGAGGGCACGTGCGGGCATTTCGGACGAGAGACGTCCCATCGGCTCCTTCCTCTTTCTCGGCCCCACGGGCGTGGGAAAGACCGAGCTCGCAAAGTCCCTTGCCGAAAACCTCTTCGACGACGAAAAGAACCTCGTCCGCATCGATATGAGCGAGTACATGGAAAAGTTTTCGGTTTCCCGTCTCATCGGTGCGCCTCCCGGATATGTCGGTTACGAGGAGGGCGGCACGCTCACCGAGGCCGTCCGCCGTCATCCCTATTCCATCGTGCTCTTCGACGAGATCGAAAAGGCGCACCCCGAGGTCTTTAACCTGCTTCTTCAGGTCCTCGACGACGGGCGCATCACCGATTCGCAGGGCCGCACGGTGGATTTCAGGAACACCGTCATCATCCTGACTTCCAATTTGGGAGCGGAGGAGATCATCGACGGCATAAGGGACGGGGAGATCACGGAGGAAGCGCGCGAGGCCGTCGAACACATCTTAAAGCGCACCTTCCGTCCCGAATTCCTCAACCGGCTCGACGAAGTGATCTTCTTCCGTCCGCTCGGGAGGGAAGAGGTCGACAAGATCGTCGATCTTCTGGTCGCCCGTCTTGCGGAGCGGCTCAAACCCCTCGAACTCGAGGTCACGGCACGCGCACGGGCCTACATTTCGGACAACGGTTACGACAGCGTGTACGGTGCCCGCCCCTTAAAGCGGTTTCTGACTTCGCGGGCGGAGACGCTCATCGCGCGGTATCTCCTTTCCGAAAACCCCGCCGCAGGCACAAAGATCATCCTCGATGCCGGCCCGGACGGCCTGTATCTCAAAAAAGAAGAATAAAGAGGCGGCCCGAAGCAAGTGCTTCGGGCCGCTTTGTACGGTGCGTCATTTCTGCCGATCGAAGGGGATGGGGACGTGCATGCATTGGAACCGGTGAAGGGGGACAAAGGGACGGAAGAAAGGCGTGTTTTTGTCCAATTTCCGAATGCCGTCCATCTCCTCATCGGTGAGCTCAAAGTCAAAAACGTTGAGGTTTTCGCGGGCATGGTCTGGGCTTTTTGTGCCGGGGATCACAATAAATCCTTCCTGAAGGTGCCAACGGATCACGATCTGAACGGTCGACTTATGATATTTTTCGGCCATGGCCGCAAGGATCGGTTCTTGCAGCAGACCGCGGTTTCCGCTGCCGAGAGGGAACCACGATTCGAGTTTGATCCCGTGCTCATCCATGAGCGTACGCAGCGCGGTTTCCTGAAAGTAGGGATGGCACTCCACCTGATTGACCACGGGCTTGATGCGGCACGCCTTCAGAAAGGCGGTGAGCCGCGGCGGACCGAAGTTGGACACGCCGAGTGCGCGGACCTTCCCGCTGTCCACGGCCCGTTCCATGGCCTTCCACGCGCTCTCTCCGTCGCCGTACTCCTGATGAAGGAGCAGGAGATCGATATAGTCGATCCCGAGGCGCGCCAGCGTGGCGTCGATAGCCTTTTCCGCCTTCGCCTCTTTGTAATCGGTTGGCCAGAGCTTGGACGTCACGATCACTTCGCCGCGGGGCACGCCCGAGGCCTTGAGCGCCCGTCCCACGGCACGCTCGTTGAGGTAGACGTTGGCGGTATCGACGAGGCGGTACCCCGCCTTGAGCGCCGCCGTCACCGTGCGCTCGCAGTCATCGGGCTTTACGCGGTATGTTCCGATGCCGAGAGCGGGGATCTTCATCCCGTTGTTGAGAACGATCTCCATCTTGTTTTCCTCCTTGTTTTATGACCTGTGTATGGGTTTTTCAGACTTTTTCGTCGGGACCGGAAGGGGAGGTCTTCTTTTCGGAGGGTCGGATGAGCTGTAAAACGGGGATGAGAAGGCCGCCGAGGGAGTTCCCCAAAATGATGATGACAAGGTACAAAAAGGCGTCCCACGACACGATCCCCGACGTTGCGAAGTAGAAGATGTCGGCGATGGAGTGCTCATAGCCGCTGAGGATAAAGGCCGTGATGCACAGGATGATGCCGAGCGCCGAGCGGTGGCTCTTCCACACGTCCACGGCGAGATAGACGAGGATCCCGCAGAAGAAGGCGCGCACAAGGGCAAATCCGAGCCCCTGGTCGAGCTTTGCCGTGCAGATCTCCTTGGCGTAAGCGAGATAGGAAGGGAAGGTCAGGGCAATGAGGTACCCGACGGCGACGGTCGCGATCGTGTTGCCGAGCAGGCAGAGAAGGAGCACGGAGACGTCCTCCTTGGAGTGCTTTTCGGGCAGAAGTCCGATCTTCCCCGTGTAGAGGGCGTAGCCGCGCATACAGATGCAGATGAGGGCGAGCGGGAAGAGAAAGGCGCCGATGTATTTCCCGTAGGTCAGACCCGACGAGCTGCAGGCGAGAAAGACCGTTCCGCCGAGGGAAATGAGCAGTCCCGCGAGAATGCCGTCGATGATTTTTTTTGCGATGCTTAAAATGGTGTTTTTCATACGCGTTCTCCTTGACGACTTTCATGATATCACATTGTCGGCCGAAAGTCAAAGATTTGGGCGGGGTCGGAGGGAAATTCGTGCAAAGGGGAGCAAAAAAGCCCGTTTGGTCTAAACGATCCCGGCCTGCGGAGCTCCGTCCGCCGCACTCTTCCCGTGGACATGGGCGGCTGCAAAAAAGAATTTTTATGAAAATGGCAAAAAAGCCCGCAAATCGGTTGCCTTTTTGTCGCATTTCGTGTAAAATTAGGATTGTCTTTTGCAGAGATGTCTGAGAGGCTTAAGGAGCGCGATTGGAAATCGCGTGACGGTGGTGAATCGTCCGGAGGTTCGAATCCTCTTCTCTGCGCCAATGGTGATAGCGTTTGAACACCGAAAATGTGTTCAAGCGCTGTTTTCATTTCTTCAAGTCTGACGTTCTCGACCTCTGCCGCGTTCCCCAAACGAAAATGCGCCGTGATATAGCCGTCGCCCACGAATACCTTTGT
>CANQUL010000073.1 GCA_947627015.1 uncultured Clostridia bacterium
CTCGTTCTTCTGATCCTCTGCTTTGCCGGAGTGATCCTCGGATTTGCCTTCATCCGGGCTCCCGCCGTCTATGACTATCACTTCGCCCTCGTCGAGCGCTATCTCGGACGGGTATGTTTTTCGGACACGAACGTTATTCTGCTCTTTCTCGAACGGAGCGCGGGCTGCGGGCTCTTTCTTTCGTTCATTCTCCTCGCCGGAATCCATCCCGCGGCGCTTGTGCTTCCTCCCGCCCTGCTTCTGTACCGTGCCTATACGTTCGGCGGGAGCCTCGTCATCCTCTTTTCAACCTATGGCGTGACGGGTGCGCTCGTCGCGGCCGTTCTGTATCTGCCCGTACACCTTGCGACGGACTGCATCTTCCTTGCGGCGACCGTTCTTTCCTGCGGACGCGCTCCCTGCTTTTCCTTCTCAAAGGCGGGCTTTTGGGCGATCTGTTCGGACTTTTTCGCACTCTTTCTTGCGATTTTGCTCATCTGTCTGTTCGAGGCTCTTCTGCTGCTGATCGTTTTTCATCCCATCGGAACTGTGATATGAACATAAATTTTGCGGGACTGCGCAAACTGCGGATATGAAAAAAATCATATCTTTGACATTTGCCGCGGCTATGGCCTCGGCCCTGATCCTTTCTCCGGAATGCAAATTGACCGCCCGTGCGGAGGAATTCCCCGCCGGGAAGGCCGTATACCTCATGGACGCCGCAACCGGGACGGCCGTCTATCGGCGCGAGGAGACAAAGCATCTCCCGATCGCAAGCATGTGCAAGATCATGACGCTGCTTCTCTCGTTTGAGGCGATCGACGCGGGAGAACTCTCGTACGACGAGATGATCACGGTAGGGGAACACGCATCGGGAATGGGGGGCTCGCAGGTCTTTCTCGATACGGGTCTCTCCTATTCGGCCCGATCGCTCATGATGACGGTCGCTGTTTGCTCCGCAAACGATTCAAGCGTCGCACTCGCCGAACGGATCGCGGGAAGCGAGAGTGCTTTTGTCGCCCGAATGAACGAACGGGCGAAGGAGCTCGGCGCGGAGGATACGCTCTTCTCCAACTGTACGGGCCTTCCCAAGGAGCCGCAATATTCCTGCGCAAAGGACGTGGCTCTCATGCTGCGCGCGTTGATCGCCCACGAAACCTATTTCGAACTCTGTAAGGTGCGCGTCGAGGATTTTGTCCATCCCGACGGCCGCACGACGCAGATCACCAATACCAACAAGCTCCTGCGTTCGTACGCGGGCTGCGACGGAGGAAAGACGGGATTTACGAGCGAGGCGGGCTTCTGCCTTGCGGCTACGGCAAAGCAGGGAGACACGCGCCTCATCTCCGTCATCATCGGGGCAGACAGCTCGGAGGAACGTTTTAACGGGACAAAGGCGCTCTTTGATTACGCCTTCGGCGCCTATGAGACACGGATCGTACTCGATGAAGATATTCTCGAAGAAAAGATCCCCGTCCGCGGCAGCCGGGAAAAGGAGATCGCCGTACGGCCCGAGCACCGCCTCACTTCCTTCGGGAAGCGGGGGACGCACGCCGACTGCACGGTCGAGATCCGGCTCGAAAACGATCTTCGAGCGCCTGTTGCGGAGGGGAATAAGGTGGGAGAGGCGCTCCTGTACGAAAACGGAGTGGAGATCGGCCGAACGGACCTTCTCGCAGCCGAATGCGCAACTCCCATGCGTTGGTGGGACGCTCTCCGCGAGACGGCACGGCATTGGCAATGAGCGTTTTGCGATGTATTATGCGTGACACAATTCGGATTCTCCGAAACAATGTCGCGCTTTTTTCTTGACCGAAGGAAAACCGGCGTGCTATAATGTTCCTATGAATACAAGAGAAACGCTGAAAATCAACGAAAAGGGGCACCTCGCCATCGGAGGCGCCGACTGTACGGAGCTTGCGGAGCGGTTCGGAACGCCGCTCTACGTCTTTGACGAAGCACACATCCGCAATATGATGCGCATGTACCGGCAGGCCGTCTGCGACGAATACGATGGAAACGGGCTCGTGCTCTATGCCTCCAAAGCCTTTTCCTGCATGGCGATCTATGCGATTGCAAGGGAGGAGGGCATCGGCGTCGACGTGGTTTCGGGCGGCGAACTCTATACGGCGCTGAAGGCGGGCTTCCCCGCGGAACGCATCTATATGCACGGGAACAACAAACTTCCTTCCGAGCTGAAGGAGGCGATCGAAGCGGGCGTTGGTTGCATTGTAGTCGATTCCGAACTCGAGGCCGAGCGCATCGAAGCGGAGGCTGCCTCGCGCGGGGTGGTGCAAAAGGTACTTCTTCGCATCAATCCGGGTGTGGAAGCGCATACGCATGCCTATGTGCAGACGGCCACACCCGATTCCAAATTCGGGTTTTCCGTGGCCAACGGCACAGCGCAGGAGATGACAAAGCGGCTCCTCGGAATGGAGCACCTCGCGCTCAAGGGCTTCCACTGTCATATCGGGTCGCAGATCTTCGAAAAGGACTCCTTTGTCCTTGCCGTCGAACGCTGTCTTGCCTTTGTCAAGGAGATCAAATATTCTTACGGATTCGAAGCCGAGGAGCTCAATCTCGGCGGAGGATTCGGCATCTGGTACACCGATGAGGACGAAATGATGTCCGTAGAGGGGTATCGGACCTATTTGACGGCGCTCTTTTCCGCCGTCCGGAGGGAATGTGCACGGTACGGGCTCCGTCTGCCGCGCATTCTTCTGGAACCCGGCCGTTCCATCGTGGGAGAGGCGGGCATCACTCTCTACACGGTGGGGGCGATCAAGGAGATCCCCGGTCTCAGGAAGTACGTCGCGGTCGACGGCGGCATGTTCGACAATCCGCGTTTTGCGCTCTATGGCTCCAAATACACCGCCGTGCTTGCGAACCGTGCCGACGAACCGCCCTGCGAGCTCGTCTCCGTTGCGGGGAAATGCTGCGAGAGCGGCGATCTCATCGGCGTGGGAATGTCCCTTCCCCGCGTGAAAACGGGGGATCTCCTCGCGATCCTCTCGACAGGCGCCTACAACTACTCGATGGCATCCAATTACAACCGGAACCTCATTCCCCCCGCAGTCCTCGTGCGGGACGGGGAAGCGGAGTACATCGTGAAGCCGCAGTCGTACGAAGATCTCGTCCGCAACGACGTTCTGCCCCGGTCGCTCACGCCGAATAATTGACGGCGGATCCGAAAAAATCCCCAATATCTTGTAATGGAGAGCGGAAATTTTTCTAAATGTCCGCTTTTCTCTTGCTTTTTTTTAGCGGTTGGAGTATAATTGTTTTATATGGGAAATTGGACAGACCAAGCAATCCGGCTCCTTGCAAGTTTTTTGGCCGTGGCGATCGTTCTCACGCTCCACGAATTTTCGCATGCGCTCGCCGCCCATCTTTGCGGAGACCCCACGCCCAAGTGGAACCACCGTCTGACCCTCAATCCCCTCAGGCATTTCGACTTGATCGGTCTCGTCTCCTTTGCCCTCGTCGGATTCGGCTGGGCAAAGCCCGTTCCCATCAATCCGAACAACTTCCGCAGGTACCGCACGGGGCTCTTCTTTACCTCGGCCGCGGGGATCATCACCAATTATCTGTCGGCCTTTTTGTTCTACCCGTTGTATTTGCTCATCGTGCGCCTTTTTGCGGAGGCGGGGTACATTCCCTTTGTTACCGATCTTACGGAATCGTTTTTCTACTTCCTGTTCGCGTACAGCCTGAGCTTTGCCGTGTTCAACCTCCTGCCGCTCTATCCGCTCGACGGATTCCGCATCGTGGATGCGCTCAACAAGCGGCGCGGCAAGATCTTCCGCTTTTTGCGGCGCTACGGACAGTACATTCTGCTCGGACTGATCGCGGAGAGCTTTCTCTGCAATATGCTCCTGCGTGCAACCGGGCTGCCGTTCTTTGAGTATGTG
>CANQUL010000074.1 GCA_947627015.1 uncultured Clostridia bacterium
TCATTATACCCCCCCCGCATCCGTTTGTCAAGCTTTTGAGTGCCTTTTCTTCAATTTTTAGGTATTAGTTTTACTTATATCCCCCATAAGCTCTGCTTATAGTAAAAAATTGAGTGCATTTTTTCGGTAATATATACATTATCTGAATGAAATTTTTTCCGAATAACGGGAAACAGGCTGCGGAAAGTGGACTTTTTTGCCAAAATATGATAGACTGAAAAAAAGGAGGCGCAAAATGGAGCGGATCCCCAACGCGCAGCAGCAGCGCATCATCGACGACACAACGCATCATATCCTGCTCTGCGCCGGTGCAGGCACGGGAAAGACGTTTACCGTGGCGCAAAAGGTCAAAAAACTTCTCGCGGACGGCATCCGCCCGCAGGAGATCCTCTGTCTGACCTTTACCATCAAGGCCTGCAACGAGATGCGGGACGACATTCTCCGCTATGATCCCGCGGCCGAGGGCGTGAACGTCCGCACCATCCACAGCTTTTGCTATGAGCTCCTGAAAGAAGCGTCGCGCAAATCGGGCGGAGCGGATCCCCTCGTCATCGACGAAGCGGACCAGGAGGAAATTCTGTCGCGGCTTATTCCCGAATTTGCCGCAAAAAAGGAAATCGAAGCCATTCTTTCGGACATGGTGCCCCCGAAAACGCTCGATTTCTATCTTTCATGCGATGTAAAATATCTGAAACGCAGCTATGTCGCGGGCGAAGCGTACGGGGGAGAAGCGAGTCCGCTCGGGCAGGCGGGTTTCTATCGGAGGCTCCCGGACGGGTACTACTTCGGGCCGCACGGTCCCCTCTCCCTCCGGGAAGGCGACGGACGCGCGGAATCCGATCCTTCCCGCATCCGCTGTCCCTTCTGCAAAAAGGCGCAGACGGCGCTCTCGGACATCTGTACGGAGTGCGGTTCGGAGTTCGGAACGTACCTGCCGCCGCACTTCTTCGAGGTCGGACGGCGCGGATACCGTGAGTTCGTGAGCAAGATCAAGCACTTCCGCGCTCTGTACGGAATCCAAACGGGGGACGACGCCGCCGACTATGCGGAGACGCTCCGCCGATGGAAGTCGCAGCGGCCCGAAGAGTATACGGCCGCCGTCACCTTCCGCAAGGCCGATCGGAGAGAGCCGCAGCGGGACACTGCCTTCTCGGAGATGGCAGACCGGTACGGCGGGGAGCTCGTCCGCGAATACGACCTCCTGCTTGCCCGGGGAAACCGTCTCGATTTCGACGATATCATCATCCGCGCACGGGCACTTCTCAACGATCCGGATGCAAAAAACCCGTACACAGGTCGCTATCGGTACCTCATCATCGACGAAATGCAGGACACGAGCGAGCTCGAATACGACGTGCTCAAGGCCTTCTTCCCCCATGCACGCGTCATGATGTGCGGTGACTTTTTTCAGACCATCTATGAGTGGCGCGGCTCCAATCCCCGTCTCGTCATCGGCGATTTCCGCAAGACGTACGGCGCCGAAATGTACGCGCTTACCCAAACGTATCGCTCCACCCGTACGCTGACCGCGGCGGCACAGGGCTTTCTCGAATCGGCCTTCCCCGAGGCAAAAAAGATTTATCGGAGCCAACCGTCCGAAGGAAGAGATGGCGATCCCATCCGCACGGTCGTCCTCAAAAACGAGGAGCGGGAGGCCGAATTTCTGTACGCATATCTCAAAAAGCACCCGCCCGCAACGCCTTCGGACGTCTGCATCATGGCGCGCTCCAACCGCTACATCGGCACGCTCTGGGAACATTTTCAGGCCATCGGGAAGCGGTTTCCCGAAGAGGAACGCCTCAACTTTTTTACCGTCGATCGGGATTACCGCTTCTTTAAGAGGCCCGTCATCAAGGACATGCTGGCATTCTACACGCTCCTCTTGCGTCCCGATGACGAGATCAGCCTCGAACGGCTGACCAAGTACATCCATGGCGTGGGACACGCAACGCTTACCGCGCTCCGCCAAAAACCGGAATTCGGCGGACTCTCGGCCTTCTTTACGGAGGACACCTATCGGACGGGCGACCCCTATGCCGCATTGCTCGATGCACTCGGGGAGGACAACGTCGTCGTATACGACACCGAAACGACGGGGCTGGACGTCGAGACCGACCGGATCGTCCAGATCGCCGCGATCCGCATCGGCCGCTCGGGAAAGCACCTTGCCGTGATGGAACAGCTCGTTTTCCCCACGATCCCCATCGGCGAAGGCGCTGCCAAAACGCACGGAATTACCCTCGAACGCATCCAAAACGAAGGGGGCATGTCCGCGATCGACGCTTTGAAACGCTTTTCGGACTTTGTTCGCGGCACTGTGCTCGTCGGACACAACAACGTGCGATTCGACCGCGCCGTGCTCGATCGGCAGATGGAAGAGTCGGGACTCGATCCCCTCTCGGTGCGCGGCGAATATGACACGCTTGATCTCTCACGGCGCCTTCTTCCCGAACTCAAGAATCATAAGCTCGAAAGCGTCTGCGCCGAACTCGGCATCGTCAACGAACATGCGCACGACGCACTCTCCGACGTCTCCGCGACGGCATCTGTGCTCGTGAGACTTTGTGAGCGGCTCGAAACGTCCAAGGCGGACCGCATTGCGTTTATCGAACGGTACAAGCGGCGATTTGAGCCGTTTTATCGCCGCATCTCGGACATGGGTGTCCTGTTTGCGGCGGGTGACCTCAAAACGTTGCATGCCCGCCTTGCCGAAAATTTCCGTCTGCTCGTGCGCTACGACAAGGCGCTCGACGAAGTTTGTCTCGGCGAGCTCGGACTGCTTCTCGAGGAACGCAAGCGGGCCGTCGGCAATGCGCGGCGGGCCGTCCTCGACGTGCTCACCACCTCAGCCCTCGCAGGGAGCAACATGGACGTCGTCATCGGACGCTTCGACAAGATCCCCATCGTCACGGTGCACCAATCCAAGGGGTGCGAATTCGACACCGTCCTGCTTGCCGGAACGGACGACCGGAACTTCCCGAGCGCCGCGGCCGTCAGAAGCGGAAACGAGCTCGAGGAGGCACGCGTCTTTTATGTCGCTCTGACCCGCGCAAAAAATCGGCTCATTCTCACCCGCCGCCTCTATCATGGGGAGGATGAACCGAGCCGATTCCTTGCGATGCTTCCCTCGGGGTGCGTGGAATCCTTTGCCGAGATCGACGGGAAGCTCATCAAAAATTGAAAAGACCCCTTCGGGATCCCGAGGGGGCTTTTTTATCAAGATCTTGTTTGATTTTGCAGGCAGAGATCTCTGAAACAGACCGCGCGGCAGAATGCTTCAAGCATGTCGCTGTCGTCAAAGGTCGAAAAGTCGTATTCGAACTCCTCAAACGTACCGCCGCGGAACCCGACCGTGAGCACCACGGGAAAATCGGGCTTGGGAACGACGAGGCTCTTGCCCGAAAGACGGGAAGAAAAATACCGCTCCGCAAGCCGCTCGTAGCGCTCTGCCTTGTCCCGTTCAAAGCGGGCCGAACGAATGTGCGGCGCGTCGGGATCCCACGTTCCGACGATCGGCCCTTGCATTCCCTTTAAGACATGGTACCGTGCAATGAGGTCATTGAGCTGTCCGATGCGTGCGGAAAGGTTGGGAAATGCGCCGTGAAGTTCCGCAAGATCGCACTGCGATCCTCGGTCAGACATAGGAATCCTTGGAGAAGAGATTGATGAAGGCGCGCAGGGCAAACGGCATGGTCTTGTCCTTGGGAAGAGCCATCCCGATGGAGCGGAGCGGCAGTGTGGGCTGGACGTTCAGTTCATAGAGAAGCCCGTCCGAGAGACGGCGGAGCGCATACTCGCGCGGGATACAGCCGATGC
>CANQUL010000075.1 GCA_947627015.1 uncultured Clostridia bacterium
CGTCATTGTTCCGCCCTCCTTTTACTTATTTTCGCGGGATTGCAGCCACCATTCGACAAAGAGCAATCCGACAAGCGCCGCGGCAAAATACACGAGGAGATCGTCGAACATGTGCGAATCGTCCTCCCGCACGAACGGATTGTCGAGGCTTGTTTCGACACGGCAGATATTGCTTTCGTACGAAGGGATATGGACGTAGACGTCCGTCGTCTCCTCCTTTCCGAACCATGTCATCTGGTTGACCGCATACGTTCCGGGGATGCTCTTCCGGACGGTTGCGGGGAATTGGGTGATGGGATCTTCCTCTCCGGCAAAGGAGACGGTCTCTCCCCTCCCGTTTACAACAATGGGCTGTCCCACTTCGAAGCTGTGTCCGCTCACGAGCGCGGGGAAGAAATAGTCGAAAACGTTGTACATGAGCGCGGCCCACTCGTTGGTGGCACCGATGTTGGACCAGTGGACGCTGAACGCAATGAGGAAAGCCTGAAAGGCATCTTGCTTGGCGATGCTGATCACGGGCTCATTTCTGCAAGTGAGGAGCGTGGTCCATACGTCCTGCGCGGCGTAATGGATATACTTACTGACCGTGATATACTGCGCGACGACGTCCTCGAGAAGCGGAAGCGTGGGATCGGGCGCATTGAGCGCGATCTCGTCGGGCAGCGTCAATTCCGTGCCGCGGAGCGTCAGACGGGAGCCTACGGGCGCGATGTCGGCGGGATCGAAGAGAAAGACGACGCCGTCGCTCGGCATGCGCTCCGGCATGTTGTGCTCGAAGATATAGAGATCAAACCCTTCGGTCGCGCCCTGTTCACCCTGCTTGACCTCGGTGATCTGATAATCGTACCGCTCGGGGAACGCCCGCTCCGTGATGGCCGCAAGCACGCCGTTGACAAAGATGTTGGGCCCCGGGATGGGCCTTCCGCTCTCGTCGCTCCCGACCTTGGTGGAACTTCTATACTGGATGCGGAGAGGCGCCTTGGCCCCGCCATAGATATAGAACTGATTATCGATGGCAAAGTTGTCCTCCGCTTGGATGGTCGCAGAGATATTTTCATAGGAATAGAATGCCATCTGGTCGTCGATGCTGACATATTTGACGGTATCCGTATCCTGCCCGCCGCCCTTCTTGAAGATGACGGTGTAGGTCTGGTCGTTGCTGCAATCGATGGGAAGAGGCATGGAGAGCGCGAAGGTCTCGGGTGCCTCGATGGAAGAGGAAGCGGTGATCGCGTTCTTCACGTCGATCCTGAGGTCGAGCTCGCTGTCGCGGCCGTAGCAGGCGATCTGCGCGGTGATGACGTAGTAGTTCTCTTCGAGCTCGGCGGTGACATTGAGGATGGATGCGTTCCACTCGTCCTCCCGGGCGACGGGGATGACCTCGACGCCGTTGGGAATGTACTCATATTCGCTGTCCGTGTAGATGACGACGCGGGCAGAGGGATTTTCGAGAATTACGTCCTCACTGAGCTCCAATGCGGCAGCCATGTCCGAGGTACCATAGTAACATGCGTCGTCTTCGAGGTACTCGATAAGCGTATCGTTCAGGGTGTATCTCCCGGAGGTATCGACGCGTCTCCCGATAAATTCGGGGTCGTCGTCCGCAATGATCACGCTCACATTGTGGCCTGCGACGATCTCCCGTTCGCACTCGTCCATGACCGACTCGACTGCCTTCTGGAAGCGTGTCGAATCGTCCGAGACGGTATACATGCTGGCGGAGGAATCGATGATGTAAATGACGTCGTTGGCATTGCTGTGGTCACGGTAGTCGATGACGGGCATTGCGAGAATGAGCGAGATCGCCGTGAGCGCAAGGACCTGGCAGAGGAAGATGAGGATGTTGCGGAGCCGGCTGGTCGGGATGCGCTTGCGGCGGTACTTTAAGGCCAGCTTCCAAACATACGTCGTGGAGACGTGCTGGACCTGATAGTTGGGCCGGATGATATAGATGATGATGAGCGCAACAATCCCGAGGAGGCCGAGGAGCCCCAAAGGAACCAATAATGACATCATGACATGATCCCTCCTTTGAGAAGCTCGCCGAACAGGACACGCTCGATGGGCGTGTCCGAAGAGACGGAGATGTATCCCACTCCGCGCTTGGAACAGAACGTGTGCATCCCCTCGCGGAGATCGCCGAGCGCCCGTTCATATGCCTTGCGCAGCCCGGAAGTGATCCGGAGCTTCATGTTTCTCGGGTCCGAAATATCGGCTGCCTCGCTGTCGATCAGATTAACCCTTCCTTCGTAGGTGGGGTCGAGTTCCGAGGGAGACAGGATCTGGATGAGCAGGACCTGACGGTTTTTGTAGAGAAGATAATCGACGGCCTTCTGCCAATTGCTTTCCGTGAGGAAATCGGAGATGATGACGGACAGACCGTTGTTGCTGCCCGTGTCCCTGCACCCGGCGATGCACGCCGCGATGTCGGTGTCGTCCGCAAATTCGATCTCCTCGATGGCGCCGATGGCGCGGAAGAAGGAATTTTTGCCGACAATGGTCCCGAAGGGATTTTCGTCTGCAGTGCCGCGCATGAAATGAAAGGAGAGCTTATCCATATTTTGTACGGCCAAAAAGCCGAGCGCAGCGGTAGCCGCGACGGAATATGCCCCCTTTTGCGGGTCTTCCTTCCCCATCGAGCCCGAGCAGTCGAGAAAGAGCTGGATCTGCATCTGTCTCTCGTCGGTAAACAGTCTCAAAAAATATTTTTCGAACCGACTGAAAAGGTTCCAGTCGATTCGACGAATATCATCTCCTAACTGATACTCCCTGAAATCGGCAAATTCCACCGTCTGTCCATAGGTACGGACAAGATGTTTTCCGCCGAAGTACCCCGATAGGTTGGATCTTAAATTTAATGACAAAGTCTCCAGACGACTGAAAAATTCGTCATTCAGGTAAGAGACCTTCATGAATTACTCCCGAGTTATTTTCTTCCGAAGAGACCGCGCTTGCCCTTTTTCTCCTCTTCTTTTCCGTTCTCCGCGACCGCGATCTCGTCGTTATCGTCATCGTCGTCCACGGGCTTTTCTTCTGCGGGCTTGGCCTTTGCAAAGGGCAGCTTGTTCTTTCTCGCGACCTCGTCGATGATCATCTCGATGATCTGATCGGCCGAGATGCGCTCCGCGACCGCCTCGAAGTTGAGCTTGATGCGGTGACGAAGGACGGGATAGGCAAGCTCGTTGATGTCCGAATAGGCGACGTTGAACCTTCCCTTGATGAGCGCCATGACTTTGGCGGCCGAGATGAGGGCCTGACCCGCACGGGGGCTCGCGCCGACGCGGACGTACTTTTTGGACGTCGCGGTCGCGCATTCGCTGTCGGGATGGGTCGCGGAAGTGAGGTACATGGCATACCGCAGGACATCCTCGGCGACGGGGATCTGGTTGGCGGTCGCACGCATGGCGAGGAGTTGCTCGCCCGTGCATGCCTTATCCGCAACCTCCGCCATCGTCTTCTGGGTCAGATTGACGATGCGCATGAGGTCCTCGAGACCGGGATCGGGCACGAGGAGTTTGAACATGAAACGGTCCATCTGCGCTTCGGGCAGAGGATAAGTACCGTCCTGTTCGATGGGGTTCTGCGTCGCAAGGACAAAGAAGGGCTCGTTGAGCTTGCGCGAAACGCCCATGACGGTGACCGTGTGCTCCTGCATGGCCTCGAGAAGAGCCGACTGCGTCTTGGGAGTCGCACGGTTGAT
>CANQUL010000076.1 GCA_947627015.1 uncultured Clostridia bacterium
CGCTGTCGGCATCGAGGATGCGCATCCAGTCGGGGATGTCGATATCGATGGAGACGACGGGGAATTCATAGAGGATGCGCACCAGAATATCCGAAATTTTTTGCGCGTCGAGCTCCTCACAATTGGCCGCGATCACGGGCGCAGAATACTTCGCTTCGAGCTCTGCGCGAAGGCCCTCCGCGGACATGGGCGCCACGGAATTCATCAAAATGACAAAAGGCTTTCCGATCTCTTTGAGCTCGCGCACGGCCTTTTCTTCGGCCTCTTCGTACGAGGCACGGGGAAGATCCGCAACGGTCCCGTCCGTCGTGACGAGGACGGCAATGGTCGAATGATCGCGCACGACGCGGCGCGTTCCCTCCTCGGCTGCCTGTTCGAAGGGCACGGGGCCCTCGTTCCACGGCGTGCGCACGAGGCGCGGCTCACCGTCCTCTTCGAACCCCGAAGCGCCGTCTACGGGGAATCCCACGCAGTCGATGAGACGAACTTTCGCCACGGCGCTGCCGACATGGATCTCCGCACCCTCTTCGGGAACGAACTTGGGTTCCGTCGTCATGACCGTCTTTCCGGAGCCAGACTGGGGAAGTTCATCCGTATAGCGCCGTTTCTTCTCTCCCTCGACGGACGGAAGCACGAGCTCCTCCATGAACTTTTTGATGAACGTCGATTTCCCCGTTCGGACGGGTCCGACTACGCCGATGAAGATATCGCCGCCCGTACGGGTCGCCACATCTTCGTACACACCGAATGTTTCCATGATCGCCTCCGCATGATTTGCTTGCTACGTTACCATATGACGGCGGCGGAAAAAATATGACTCGGTCCCCTCCCGCAAAAAGAAAAAGACCGGAACTTCCGGTCAATCCTGCTTTTTTATCTCCTCGTTTTCGTGTGCTTTCAGGGCGAGATAGGAAGCGTCCTCCGAGAAGTCTCGCTCCTCGGTGTATTCCCCGCCCAGCGCCTCAATCGCATAGCGCAGTTCGCGGAACTCGAGATAATCGATATCGTCGCGCGCGATGAGCTCGTACAGATCGGGCAGAGCGCGCGCATCTCCCAACGTCGCGATCCGGTCGGCGGCAAGGACGAGATCGTCGCCCCCGCGCAGATCGGAGAGAAGCAAAGAGAACACTTCGTCGTTGCCTGCTCCCTGCTCCGCAAGGATGCCGAGCATCCGGTCGGGACGGATGCCCCGCTTATAGCAGTCGATGGCGCCCGCAAGCGCTCCGTCTGTCCGCCGCAATTCGCCTATGATGGCTTCGGAAAGGTCGTCGGACAGATCGCGTTCGAGGAGTCGGAAATAGGCACCGACGGCCCGTCTGTCCCCTCCCGCGATCGACACGACGCGGGATAGGAGCTGTTCGTCGCCGCTGTCGAGCAGAGCAATGAGCGGATCGGTGCAGCCCCGCCGCTCGAGTTCCCGCATCAGGAAATCGGAAACGGGCACGCCGCGCTCGGAATGCAGCCGGAGTGCGCTGCAGAGCTCCCCGTCCGTCATGGCGGCATAATAGCCGACGGGCGTATTTTTGAGGCGCGGGATCTCGATCCCGGCAAATTTTTTATAGAGCTTCGGGATGAGTTCCTCCCATTCCCTTTCGGAATACTTGCCCGCATTCCGCTTCATGTACGCGGCGAGTTTCTCTTCGAAAAGGCCGTCCAGGTCAATGATCTCCATAGTCCCCTCACATCAGATATTCGAGAATGCGCTCGGTGACAAAGACGTCCGCCTCAAAGAGTTTGCAGATGTCTCCGATGGTCCGTTCGCCCTCCCGAAGGTGTGCCTCGCGGTAGATGGCCGCGGAAATTTCCGCCCTGCGGTCAAAGAAGTCCCACGCATCGGCCTCCGCAAGCGAGGCATAGATGTCCTCCGCAGCCGTACAGAGTTTTTCCTCGCATTCCTCGCCGAGAAGAGCGTACTTGGAGTAGACGTCCGCAAAGGCCTGCATGAAGATGTCGCTCTTGCGGGGCCCGATGTGCAGTTCGTGCACGAATACCTCGCGGTAGAGGTTGAGGAGCACCGTCCCGAAGGAGTTGTCCTCGTTGCGGCAGATGAGGTCATGCAAAACGGTGAGCTTGACGACTTCGTCCCCCTCGCTGTCGATGAGCGCCGAGCGGAGCAGCGAATCGGCATGGCCGCGGATGGCCACTTTGGCGGCAAGGAGCTGGAGCTTTGTGTCTCTCCCCTCCATCTCGTCAAAGGCGAGCTGAAAGGATTCGATGAATTCGGGAGAACGGATAAACGCTTCCCGGTCGCGCTCGTCGATCTCGCCGGCGTTCAGAAGAAAACTCGCGACCTTGCGGTATTGAGCCGCGGGCATGCGGTAGTAGTAGGTCATCGGCACTTCGGACCCATCGTCACGCGCGGCACGCAAGCGGGAGAGATACCACTTTGCGACCGCCTTGCGGGGCATGAGCGTCGTGAGCATCTCGAGGGCGTCGATCGCCTCCTCCGACCGTCCCGTCTTATGGGCAGCCACCGCAAAGAACCAGAGCACGTTGTTGTCGTACGGAAGGCGGTCCCGCAGGATCGCGAGCTTGCGGTAGGCGTCCTCGTCGAGACCCGTCTCGCACAGGGCCGTCGCGACGCGGTACAGATCGTCGGTTCCGTCGACCTCGAGCGAGGCAAGATGTTCCGCCACCGATCTGGCTTCCGCGTTTTTCTCGCGTGCACCCAGTACGGCGCAGTAAGTGGTCAGGATCTGTACATTGTCGGGGTAATCTTTGAGAAGGCGCTCGCACTCCTCCTCGGCCTCCGTCTCGTTGCCGTCCATGAGGGCGCACATCGCGGAAAGCCCCGCGCCCGACGCGTAATCGGCGCTCTCTTCGGGAATTTCCGCAAACTTTTTCCGCGCTTCGGCAAGCTCGCCCACTTTGAGAAGTACCAACCCCTCTGCGAGCAATTCGGTATGTTCGATGGGCGCGCCCTCCGAGTGGACGAGATGCAGTTTGGGCCGCTCCTCCATACGGATGCGGGTCGGTCCGTCCGCTTCTCCGCAGGCAAGGCGGTAATAGTAGGCCGATTGCAGCTCGTTCCCCATGTTCATGAAGGCGATGGCAAGACCCTCGTAGCCATCCGAAAACTCCTCCCGCGCACAGGTATCGAGAAAGCGGAACCATGCGTCGGCGACGAGATTCCATTGCTCGAGTTCCTCATAGATATCCGCATACAGTTCATAGGCGTCGGCAAGCGGCTCGTGGAGCTCCTCGCGCTTGTTGAGCACGGTGAGCGCCCCCATGAGGTCCCCCTCTTCTATGCGCGCCTGCGCGCTGTCGAGCAGAAAATCGTCGTCGAATTTCAGTTCAGGAATTGTCCGATCCATGGTCTCCCCCGACCCCGAAGAGCGATAGAACTTCTTCGGCGTCAAAATCATAAGTCGTATTGCAATAATGACAGGTGAGGGAGATCTTTCCCTCCTCCGCAAGGATCTCCTTTGCCTCGGCAAGCCCGAGCGGCATGATGAGTCCCTTGGCGCGCTCCCGCGTGCAACT
>CANQUL010000077.1 GCA_947627015.1 uncultured Clostridia bacterium
GAGAAGGATACTGTTTTTTGCAAATTTTTTGAATTTTTATAAATTGTTGGATTTTGACAGAAAAAACCTCACCTATGAGGGACGCCAAGAACACCCCTTCCGTCACCTTCGGTGACACCCACCTTGGGCGGCAGGGACCGCCGCAAGGGCCCTTCGCGGAGGCCACCGCTCATATCGCGCCGCCGCTCACAGTGCACTGCACTGTTGAGCGAGAAACTGCGGCACTCTGCCCCAGGGGTGGGCAAGAGAACTGCTGCGCCAACCTTGGGCGGCAGGGAACGCCGCAAGATCCCTTCGCGCTTGAAATCACGGCGGGCATGTCCTGAATGAGCGGGTATCCTGAAAGTAATGTTGGCTTCCCTTTCGTCAACACCCGTCTTTCTGTCTTGAATTTCGTGAATTTTTCCAACGACAATTTTTCTACGCCCGCACGATATATTCGTCGGGGGTCTTCTCTTCCTTCGTGAGAGGGACGTCTGGCGCGAGGCGGCGAAGGCAAAACTTGTAATAAACTTCCTTTCCCGCGGGGCGCAGAAGGGCAATACAATCGATGAGATACCGCCGCCAATCCTGCCATTTGTCTGCGTCTTTGTAATGATTGATCTTGCCGATCTTATAGTGATCGACGCTGTTCTCCTCAAGCGTTCTTTCGATGAGTTTCAGGCTTTCCTTCGGCTCGATTGTTGGTTCGAAACTTGCAAAGGTCTTGATTCCGTTTTCGTGCAGAATTTTCAGCGTCTCGAGCCGTTCCTTTGGGGAACTTGCATACGGTTCCCACGCTCTGCTCTTTGTTTCATCATGGAAGGTCAGCGTCGTCCCGGCGGCAATTCTATCCTCAAACGTCTTAAAAACATCGAGGTCGCGGAGCATCTTCTTCCCGCCCTTGGAGAGCACCGCAACGGGGGCATGGTATGCCGATAACAATTCGAGTGCCGTCCGCGTCGTTTGGCTGTCGTCCGAATTGTCGCAGTAGACGTCGCCGATGAAGGAGAGCAAGATCTGCTCATAGTAGACATTCTTTTGAAGGTCTTTCTCGAGGTATTTGAGAACGTCTTTACGGGGTGAAGGTTTTCCGAAATAGTTTTCCTCCGCCCGTTGCAATGTGTGCGGCGCGTAGCAGTATTTGCAATGATGGCTGCAGCCGATGTAAAGATTTAAGGCATACGGGCTGTATTCCCGCGCCATGCCCGTGGGCTTATAGATGACACTCATGAGATAATTATATCACAAGTGCCGCAAAAAAGCATTCCGATCGCAAAAGATCAAGACCTTGACACGAAATAAATCATACACAAAAGGCAACGGAAAGAACCCGTTGCCTTTTTAGGAGAAGAAAATATGAGCGATTATTCTTCGTCGTCACCGACGACCTCGAGATACTTGAACAGGCTGAACGAGCCGATCCAATTCTCACCGGCATTCGCGGTGAAATCTGCCGGAACTGGGTCCGGATGATACTTGGAGCCTCTAAGATAGAGGACCTTGCCCGTCCCGAACCACTCACCGATCTCATAGAAGACGGAATACAGATTGGCGTCCGTCAAATCGGTGGTCGCATCGTCCGCGGAGCCACGGTAATTGAGCATCCAAGAGTCGGTGCAAGTGCCCGTATTGACATGCCAATCGCCGAATTTCGTGTTGCCGTCACCGTACTCGAACACCGTGGTCCAATTTTCCCCATCCGTTGAATATTCGAATTTCGAATACTTTCTCGAAGTGTTTCGGTTGATGAGAAGCCCCGCCCGAGAGACGTCATCCCAGTCGCTCAGATCGAACTTGAACGTGAAATAGGAGCCGTCTTTGGTGCAATAGAGTGAGGGAACCTGCGTAGCATTGTGGTTTCCGCCCCACTCCGTCTGGCAACCTTCCAGATTTGTCTCCTCAACAACGAGATACTTGGTTTCCGTACCCTTGATCTCGACCCGTTCCTCGCCGCGATATTTGACATAGCCCGTATCAATCAGAGTTCCGTCCGGTGCCTTGACATCTTTGTTCAGTTTCACTTCGGCTGACTCGGCTGTGAAGCGGAAACCATAGAAATTATATTCCTCTCCCGCTTCCTTGACCTCGAGAGCGATGGTGTTGGTGTCCTTCTCGAGATTGACGAATCCAAGAAGCACGAAGGTGTTGGTCGGAGCGTTACGAGTACCCTTTGTCATCGCCGCGTTGACCGTGGTCTCCGTCCCGTTGACGCTGAGTTTGAAGCTATCCGAGAAATTGCGCTCCGTGGGAGCCTTGGAGAATTCCGCATAGAGCCCGACCTGCGCGGCTTTGTCGCTCAAAAGGTTATAGGTTATGGTCGCGCCCGCGTCCACGTCGATGGGATAGTAGCCCGCTTTGTTTGCGTAGTCGCTCAAGGGATGCGCGCCTTCGAGCGCGAGGATCCCCGGCGCAATCGAGGTGGAGCCCTTCTCCGTCATCGCATAAAGGAGCGTTTCATTCCATTCGGCGTCGATCGAAGGGGGATCGTTGTCGGGACTGGGTTTTCCCTGCTCGGGAGTGCACGCAACCGCAGTTACCATTGTGAGGGAAAGAAGCGCCGCACACGCCAAAGCTACAAATTTGCTAAAAGGTTTCATTATAATATTTCCTCCTTAAACGCCGCGTCTTTTTTGGCGGTCGTTTTATTTTTTTTACGCCAAACCAAGGAAAGAACCAATCCCGTGAGACTAACTGCCGCAAAGACGCCGATGCCGATATCGAGGCCGAGAATGGCATCCTGCCACCAGGTACGGATGTGTACGATCTTCGCAGTGCTCGACACTCCGTTCATGGCATTCGTGTGCAGGGTAACATACAGGATACGCTTGGTCGCAAGCCGCAGCTTTTGGCAGAACGTGGGCGAATCCTTCACGGAGTTGTACTCGGTGCCGTCGTGGTTGTTGTCAAACGTATCGTTGCCCGCCTGCACGCCGTCGATCAGCGACATATAGCCGCCATCGGGGCAGTCGGAGTTGACGAAGCCGCCGAAATCCCACTCGCCGCGGAGCACATTGGTAAGAAGGTTGGGATTGGAGCCGCACCAACGGGAACCGACACGGGCAAATGCGCTCATCACGGACTTCGCTTCACCCTTGGTGATGACGTCTTCAAACGCTTTGAGATAGAGTTCGCGGATTGTCTGTTCGGTCGTCCACTCCATGACGCCGCGCCGGTTCCAATCCTGATCGTTCATGATGAAGTGTTTCACCTGCAT
>CANQUL010000078.1 GCA_947627015.1 uncultured Clostridia bacterium
TCCCATGCCGAAAATGCTCAAAGGATTGGGCGGATACAACTTCTCGTACAGCGGATTAAAGACCCATATCATCAATTATGTCCATACCATGTCTCAAAGAGGGGAACAATTTTGCAAAGCCGACCTCGCTTGCTCCTTCCAGCATGCCGCGCTCGACATTCTCGTCGAAAAGACTGTGGAAGCCGCTGCCGAGAAGGGGACGGACACCGTGACGGCAGGGGGCGGCGTCATCGCGAACGGCTATCTGCGCGAGACGCTTTCGGAGGCATGCAAGCGCGCGGGGCTTCGGCTCGTCCTGCCCGCAAAAAAGCGCTGCACGGACAATGCGGCGATGATCGCGGCGGAGGGGCTCATCCGTTATGAACGGGGCGAATTTTCGCCGCTCTCCCTCAATGCCTGTGCGAGCATCCCGCTCCGATGATCTGATCAAAGAACAAAGGGTGCAGACAATGTCTGCACCCTTTGCTATTGGGGAGGAAGAATCTATCTTCGTGTGTGCGTTATGCTTGTTTCTTGTCGCCCATGAATCCCGTTACGATGAGAACGAGGACAGACAGGAGAAGGAACACCATGCTTACGACGCTCGTGTAGAACACGCTCCAACCGACTTCATTGTGGCTGTCGTAGGTGAACAGCGAGGAAGCAAGTCCCGCTCTGTCGGCGATGAGAACGCCGAGCGCCGCCATGACAAGCGCGAGAGCGAGGAGCTTCAGAACGACGGTCGGAACGCTCTGCGAACCGAATTTGAGGGCGGTGAAGAGGGACAATACGAGCGCGACGATTGCCGCAACGCCCATGATGATCCCCATGGAGCCGTTGGTGATGGCATAACCCGAGGTCGAGTTCGTCATGAGGAAGACGACCACGCCGATCAGAGCGAAAACACATGCGCCCAAGGTGAGATAAAAGCCTACGCCTGCTTTCTTAAAGATGTTCGCCATAATTACTTATCCTCCTTTTTGGATTTAACGGCTACTACCACATACATGGCAGCGGCGGCGACCGTAAGGACGGCGGTAACGCCGATCGCGGTGTAGTACATGATTCTCCACGACGTCATGCGCCATACCTTCTGCGTAGAAGCGCTGTAACGGTTCATGAGGTTGGACTGTGCAAACGACCAGAGTGTTCTCTTGACGGAGTTCTTGATGGTGTTCTGCATCGTCGCATCGCCCTTGAACATATCGGTGGAGAGGGTGATGTCGTCGGCCTGGCTGCCGATCTTTTGTGCGAAGTCATCCGTGCTCGTAGGATTACCGAAGCGGAGGTCGTAGCCGGTGCAGCCCGCGTAGACCATACCGGTATAGAGGTCCTTATCGTCCGAGATATCGGTGACGGCATAGCCGTGGAAGCCCCATTCGTTCTGAAGGATGCCCGTGAGCATGCCCCAGCTGTTGGTGACTTCGACAGGGCCGACCTTGGAGAAGGAAGTCATGAGACCGATCAGGCCTTTGCCGTCGTACTCGACTGCCTCGACCGCATTCTGATAAGCGCGGAGCTCGATCTCTCTTGCACGCTGCTCGGTCATGAAGGGAGAGACGCCCTGACGGTTGGTCTCCTGGTCATTGAACACGAAGTGCTTGGGAGAGGCGATCAGGCCCTTGTCCCGTGCGGCGACGGCAAATTCAAGCGCACAGATGCTCGAGAGGACGGGATCCTCGGAGTAGTACTCGCCGTTCCGGCCGTTGTAGGCGTGACGGTGCGTGTTGAGACCGGGACCCCATACGATGGGAAGTCCGACGAAGAGTGCTTCGTTGCCGACGAAGTTACCGAGTTCGTGCATGAGCTCGGGGTTGAAGGAGGAAGCGACGAGCGGAGCGCATCCAAAGACCTGTCCGTTCCAATTGGAGTCGTCGCCTTCGAGGATGGACCAAGGCGCCTTGGGATCCTTGGTTGCCTTGAGGTCAAAGACGATGCCGTTGCCTGCGTTGTCGGTGGCGCCTGCGAGTTTGATGAACTCGATGGCGGTGAGCTCATTGAAGGAGGGGCCTGCGTTGGAAGCAAACACGGTCGCTTCCGCGAGGTTGATCTGGCTCAAAACGTCGTTCCAACGGTAGTCGTCCCAATCGGAGAGGACCATCTCATAGAACTTATAGCTCGTCTTGGTGGAATCCCATTGGATCTTGGAGACGTCATCGTTCGTCTTGATCGTGTAGTAGGTCTTTCCGGTGGGGTCGGAGGCATCCGCGATCTTTCCGTTGAGGAGTGGGATCATGTCCGCGGGTGCGGTGAGGTCCCTGTGATCGGTGGGGTAGGTGCTTTTCCAATCGTTTCTCGAGAGATAAGTGATCTTTTGTCCGCCGAAGTTGTTCCAGTCGATATAACTGATCTGGTTGCTGACCTTTTGGTTGTTCTTCGACGTGCCGAACGTGGTGTAGTCCACCGTGCCCGTTCCAGCATAGTCATAGTTCCAGCTCTTGGCGAGGGCGGCCTCTCCGTCATAGTCCATGCCGTCTGCGACCTTCTTCTTCTGAAGTGCAAGAACGTTGTTGAGTGCATCGTGTGCGCCGTTGCCGACGGAGAAGTAATAGGTGCCTTCGTCGAGGATGTAGGTGCCCTTGGTACCGTCTCCGTTATCAAAGGTGTTGTCGTAGCTTGCGAGATTCTGAAGGTCTACCTTGACATCGATCTCTTGACTCTTGTTGGATGTTTCGGTCCCCAAAGTTCTCGTCTTTTCGAATCCGAGCAGCTGGATGGCCGATTTCTCGACGAGATGCTGCTTGTCATAGGTGGTGTAGGGGGCTTGCCCGTAGATCTGAACGGAGGTCTTGCCCGGGACGTTCCCGTTGTTGGTGACCTTGACGTGGAAGGTGGCATACATCTCGTGCGCCGTTTGTACGATGTCGGTCGCGGGGTCGAACGTCAGCTCAAAGTCGAAGTCGGTGTAGCTGAGACCGTAGCCGAAACCGTACGCAACTTCATCCGTGTAGTTCCAGACGTTGTTCTTGGAGGCATAGACGCCCGCATCGGACTTCGCATTGCCCTGATGGTAGATGCTGTCGAAGTAACG
>CANQUL010000079.1 GCA_947627015.1 uncultured Clostridia bacterium
TCATGCCCGACCTCTCCTTCGAAGAGGCGCTCGAGATCACCAAGATCCACTCCGTTGCCGGGGTCCTCGGCGAAGAGGGGATCGTCTCCGAACGGCCCTTCCGCACCCCGCACCACACGGCGACGACCGTCTCCATGTGCGGCGGCGGCAACAAGATCGTTCATCCGGGCGAGATCTCGCTCGCACACGGGGGCGTCCTCTTCCTCGACGAGCTCCCCGAATACAAGCGTTCGACGCTTGAAGCGCTCCGCCAGCCCCTCGAGGACGGCAAGATCACCGTCTCCCGTGCGGGCGGCACCTTCACCTTCCCCGCGCGGTTCATGCTCTGCGCGAGCATGAATCCCTGCCCCTGCGGAAATTACGGTTCCGCCGAGCGCACCTGCTCCTGCACGCCCGCCGAGATCCGGCGGTACCGGAAAAAGGTCTCCGGGCCCCTTCTCGACCGCATCGACTTGCAGGTAGAGGTGGACGACGTCGCCTACGACGATCTCACTTCCACCCTCGAACAGGAGGATTCGGGCGAAGTCAAGGAACGTGTCGACGCCGCCCGCCGCATTCAGCGTGCCCGCTATGAGGAGTTCGGCATCAACACCAACGCCGAAATGGGGGAGCGCGAGATCGCGTCCTTCGGAACGCTCACGCGCGAGGGGGACGAGATCCTTCGGAACGCCTTCGAACGCATGCACCTCTCCGCCCGTGCGCGCGGCCGCATCATCAAAGTCGCCCGCACCATCGCCGACCTCGACGGCTGTGAGACCATCCTTCCCCGCCATGTGTTCGAGGCCGTCTCCTATCGCATCTTCGACAAAATAGGGTAACCCCATGGCAGAATATACCTCCGACGAACGGGCGATCTTGTGGCTCTGTGCCTGCACCCGAACCGAATACCGGGAACGCGTCTCGCTGCTGCGTGCGGCGCCTTCGCCCTCCGCGCTCTTCGAGGACCCCGTTCCCTATTTCGAGCAATGCGTCGCACCCGAGCGACGCACCGTCTCCCGTACGCCCGCAGAACGCGAGCGGGAGATCGCGGCCTTTGTCGGGGAATTGGAGCTGAAGGGCTATTTTGCCGTCACGCTCCTCTCGGAGGACTATCCCCGTTCGCTCGGAATGATCTCGCTTCCGCCCCTTGTGCTGTACGGTGCGGGACGGCGGGAACTTCTCGCAAAGCGGCGCTTCTGCATCGTGGGATCCCGCGTGATCCCACCGTGGGCCGAAAAGCTCGGCCGCAGTATTTCCGAGGCCCTGTCGCATCGGTTCGCCATCGTCACGGGACTCGCCGAGGGCGGTGACTCGGCCGCGATCGAGGGGGCCATGTCCGAGGGAAACCTCATCAGTGTGCTTCCGTGCGGTCTCGACGAGTGCTATCCCGCCGCGCATGCCGCACTCAAGGAACGCATCCGCAAAAAGGGACTTCTCTTGAGCGAACTGCTTCCTTCGGAGACGGCAAAGAAGTATTCCTTCCATGCGAGGAACCGCCTGCTCGCGGGCCTCTCGGAAGGCGTTCTGGTGCTGTCCGCGGGCAAGCGGAGCGGCACGCTCATCACCGCCAACTGCGCGCTCGAATACGGACGGGACGTGTTTGCGCTTCCGCACAACGTGGGCAGCGCACAGGGCGAAGGATGCAACGATCTTCTCAAAAAGGGCGCCTATGTCGTGACCTGTGCCGGGGACGTGTTCGACGCGTTCGGCATGGAGACTGTTGCAAAGCAGGGGCCCGACCTGACGCCCGACGAGGCGCGCGTGCTCGAAGTTCTCCGTTCGGAAGGGGAACTGCACGCCGCAGTCATCGCGGAGCGCACGGGTCTCAAAATTTTCGAAGTGACCGCTCTTTTGTCCGCGCTCGAGATCAAGGGTGCGGCCGTCAAGAGCGGCGGAAACCGCTATCAGGCGGTATGAAATCAAGTCAGGAGTCAGGAATGGATCTCATCATCGTAGAATCGCCTTCCAAGGCAAAGACAATCTCAAGATACCTCAAAGGAAAGTACAAAGTGGACGCTTCGGGCGGACACATCCGCGATCTTCCGCAAAAAAAGCTCGGCGTCGCCGTCGACCGGGACTATGAGCCCCGCTATGTCACCTCGCCCGGGAAGGAGGAGACCATCCGCCGTCTCACCGAAGAGGCGCAAAAGGCGGGCCGTGTCTATCTCGCGACCGACCCCGACCGCGAGGGGGAGGCCATCTCGTGGCACCTTCAGAGCGTGCTCGGGCTTCCCGAAGAGGGTGAGAACCGCATCGAATTCAACGAGATCTCCCCGCGGGCGGTGGAGCAAGCCTTAAAACACCCCCGCAGGATCAACTATAACCTCGTCGACGCCCAGCAGGCACGGCGCGTTCTCGACCGTCTCGTGGGCTACAAGCTCTCGCCCCTGCTCAACAACAAGATCCAGAACGGCCTGTCCGCAGGACGGGTGCAGTCGGTCGCCCTCCGCCTCGTCGTGGAGCGCGAACGGGAGATCGAGGCCTTCAAACCCGAGGAATACTGGACGATCGCGGCCGAACTGCGCGACCTCGACGAGCGCTATGCCGCCTTCCGCGCCGTGCTCGAAAAGAAGGGCGGCAGGAAGTACAAGGTCACGGACAAACGGGCCGCCGACGCCGCCGTTGCCGCATTAAAGAGCGGAGAATACATCGTCCGGAGCGTCAAAAAGTCGATCTCCAAATCGCATGCGCCCGCGCCCTTCACGACCTCCACGCTGCAGCAGGACGCCTCCAACAAGCTGGGCATGTCCGCACCCGAGACGATGCTCATGGCACAGCACCTCTATGAGGGTATGGACCTCGAAGGGGAGGGGCATGTCGCATTCGTGACGTATATCCGTACCGATTCGACCCGCGTTTCAAGCGATG
>CANQUL010000080.1 GCA_947627015.1 uncultured Clostridia bacterium
CAGGTCGCATCGCTTGCATGTACTTCCTGCATGTTGTGCCCAAGCTTTTGCTCAACGACGGTTTCAAGTTGCGTCTCACCGTTTTTATCTTGAAAATTCAGTTCGCAGCGGTCGCAATGCCAGTGATGGATGACACCGTCCTGTGTACAGGTCGCATCGCTTGCCAGTACTTCCCGCACGTTGTGCCCGAGCCTACTTCCCGTCTTTGTGCGCGTTTTGCCCGTCGCGCTGCAGGAATTGCAACGTTCCGTCTCTGTGCCGTCTTTGGTGCAGGTAGCATCACCATTATAGATATATTCAAAATGGTGTATATGTCCGCCGCCCTGCTGTGTGCCCGGGGTCTCGAGTTCGACGAAATCGAACAATCCGCAGGAAGAGAGCCCCAATACGAGGCAGGCCATCATCGCAAGGGAGAGGACCAGCATCAGAATCTTTTTCATAAGTTACCTCCGTAAAGAGAGTTTTTAATAAAATAAGGGCGCTCCGACACGGAACGCCCGCAAGGAGTATCCCGTATTGTTGCAACACAAATGATTTTCGCTACGAGCGGAAAAAAGGATACACCTACGCCGAGGTATAGCCCGTAGCAACGATATCACTTTGTGTTGCGTGTCTATTATAGCACATTCCGGAGAAAAAGACAATCAAAACGCGAAATTCTTCCCAAAAGAATTTCGCGTCAACGAGATCAAAAAATTTCAGTGACAGCCGGAGCATTCCGAGCACTTGCCGCTGCACTTCTTGGGCGGCTTGCCCGTCGCGGAGTGCATCGTTCCCGACCATACCCGCTCGCACGGAGCGCCGCACTTCGGACATGGTACCGTCTGATCGTGTCGGCTGATCAATTCGTCAAATTCGATTCCGCAAAGTTTGCATTGGTAGGAGAGGATGGGCATAGGGGCCTCCGGGGGAGTTTTCTCCATTATACACCCTTTCCGCAAAATTGACAAGTGTTTTTCAGATGACGACGCTCCCCTCGCGGAAGGAAGCAAACAGCGCGGCCGCGTTACCTCCCGCACGCGCAAAGCAGCCGATGAGGTCATGGGGTGCGGCGAGCTTGCCCGAATAGGCGGAAGCATAGGCCCCGAGCGCCGCGATGAGCCGCTTCTTGCCGATCGTCTCGCGGATGCGGTCAAAGAGGATGACGCCCTTGTCATAGGCGATGCTGCGGTACTCGTAATCGCCCGAAAACTCGGTGAGGGGGCGGTCCATGCCCGTGTCCGAAGAGCCCGTCACCTGCGAATGGACGGAGAAGAAGGCGCGGTAGGCACGTTCGGACGCGGCGATGCAGTCGGCATACGTCAGTTGATAGGCGGGATGTGCCTCGAAGAACAGCGCGGAGGAGTACTCGGCGAGCCCCTCGTCCTGCCACGCGTGCTCGAACTGGTTGCTGCCGACCATGGCGTACCACCACTGATGGGCGGTCTCATGGGCGACGACGGCGGGCATTTCGCTCGCATGCAGACCCGATGCGATCATGGAGAGGGCGGGGTATTCCATGCCCCCATAGACGAAATCCGTCTCGGCGACGCAGTAGCGGGGATAGGCGTACGCGCCGAAGGTGTCGGCATAAAAGGCGAGGCTCTTTGCGGCGCAGGCGAGGGTCTCCTCGGGAGCGGGATCGCCGAAGTAGGCGTACACGACCTCCACGCCGCCCGCTTCCGTTTTGATCTCCTCAAAGCTCTTCCCCAGAACAAAAGCGACGTCCCGAACGCCTTCTGCGCGGACATGGTATGCCTCTTTTTGGTCTGTTGCAAGCGATTCCACCCGCTCGGGCGCAAATCCCGAGATCGCCTTCCAGCCCTTGGGAAGGGTGAGGGTGACGTCGTAATCGGCCGTATCGCTCACGAACGGATCGCCGCTCGGGGCATAGACGTACTCCTCAAAGCCGTCCTCCCCGAAGTGACAGAGCACGGGGTAAAATCCGCCGAGGTTGACGGTGTTGCGCGTGACGCCGAGGCGATGGTTGATCTTTGCGAGCACGACTTCGAAGGCAATGCCGACCGTCGTCCGCTGCCCCGCGGGGAGGGGCTCGGAGAGCGAAAGCCGCAGGATGTTCTTGTCCTCGCCGCAGATCGTAAAGGATCGGGCGCCCTCGACGGCCGTGATCTCGATCCCGCCGTAGCTCGGACCGTCGTAATAAGCGGACGCGGTGAAGAGTTCGGAGACGGGTGCGATCTGCGCGCCTTCGCGGTAGGCGTTGGGCCAGAGCTCAAACGAGAGGGAGGAGAGTTCCTCCTCTCCGGGACAGAGCACGTCCACGGTCATCTGTGCCGAGAGCGTGCGCGTTTCGGGGAAATACTCGGCCTCGATCTCGTACATGGTCCTGTCCTCTTCGGTCTTGCCGCAGGAAACGGCACATAGCGCGGGAAGCAGCATAAGAAGGGACAGCGCGACGGAAATGGGTTTTTTCATGACTTACCCCCTGAAAAAGGCATGCTCCATTCTATGCGCCGCCGGGAGCGGTTATGCGGGGATCCCGCGGAGGAATGCGGCCGTGCCTCCTCATAAAGTGAGGCCGAAGGGATTTCCGTCTGTTCCGAACGTCCGCCCCACATCTTGTGTCCGCACGCGCGCACGCACATAAATAGAGGAAAAGGCCTCCCCAGGCGGGTTTTCACGGAAAAAATTTCGGCGGTTTCCGAAAAAAATCCAAAAAAATCTTTCAAAATTGCTTGACGAAAGCATTTCCAAGTGTTATCATAAGTAAGCTGTCGTTTCAGGCAGCCTTGCTTTTGCAAGCCTCGGCAGATTGACAACTGAACAGCAAAAAGCGGAGTAGTATTTTTATGCGGAAGCGGGGCCCCGGGAGGGGAGCTGCGGAAGCGGAGGGATACGAAAC
>CANQUL010000081.1 GCA_947627015.1 uncultured Clostridia bacterium
GCCCGAGCGCCGTCTTTGCGGCGCGGATGAGGGCAACATGCTGGGAATGGATGGGATCGAACGACCCGCCGAAAATTGCAATCCTCATAGCACTATTCTATCATATTTTTATCCGATTGACAAGTTTAATTGCGAAAAAAAGCGTCAAAAACAAGAATGTGAAAAAAATCGACCTGCCCCTTATCCTCGACGTCCTCTTCTATACGGCCTGCGCGTGGTTCGTGAGCGTGGGGATCCTGCGCTATGCCCGCGTTTCGCTGCCGATCTCTTTGCTGTGCGCCTCGCTCATCGCCCTGTCTGCGGGAGGAGGCGCCTTTCTCATCCTGTTTTTACGCCGTCGGAAGCGCGCGCTCGGCCGAATGGAACGGCAAAGAAAGGATGCGCTCATGCTGCACATGGCTCTCGAAAAAGAGAGAAAGGTCGAAGAGCTCCTCATGGAGGCACTTCGGCGGGACGGGAAGGATGCGGCATACGGAGAAGACGGCCCCGTATCGGAAGGAGCTCCCCTCTGCGCGCTCTTTTCCATGGAACCTGCCTCCGCCGATGCGATCGCATCGCTCCTTCGGGACCGGGGCGGACCGTTCACGCTCGCCTGTAATACCCTCTCGCCCGAGGCAATCAAACTTGCTCATTCTTTTGAAATAAATATTATGGACGGCGACGAAATTTACGAGCTCTTCGAACGGACAAAAACGACACCCGAGACGCTCATCTGCGGGAAGATCCCCCGAAAAAACCGACGCGCCGTCTTAAAGCGGATCGTCTCGAAAAAGAACGCACGGCCCTTTTTTACCTGCGGTCTCTTTCTGCTTGCGATGAGCCTCTTCAGCATCTTTCCGCTCTATTACCTCATCTCAGGGTGCGTGCTCGTTTTCTGTGCACTGACGATCCGAATGGTCGGTTATGCCTGACATAATATTGAAATTATGCCGATTTTCGATATATTTTGTTAAACATAATACTGCGAACCGATGAAAAAAACTTGTTGCCGTAGTTCCCATAGAAAATTAGAAGGAAAAATAAAAACAGAACATAACAGCTTTCCGCTGCGAACCCGAACATCGTGGCATAAACTATACCGGATAAGAAACGGCCAAACAATGCCCAAAGGGAAACAATCTAAAACAAAATCATAGTGCACCGCCCATACAGCGTTAAAATCCAAGCTATTTTCTTTCTGTCACTGCCTGCATTTCCTCTGCACGTTTCAAGCTATATGCAAGTCCTGCGCATGCACATTGACAAAAAATACGGCGGATGCCGAAGCATCCGCCGCAAGGGAGGAATAACGCGCAAATTCGCCGACTTCGCGTACTCACATAACATGTGGGGACTTTGGGAGCCCGCGCGGGGCCCCTCTCGTTTAGTCCCCTATCGTCTCCGCAGTTCTCTTTCCGGGGAGAGCAATGAGGTTCGCCGCAGAGGGCGCTGCGTATTGGAGGGTCACTTGCTTCTCGGTTTTGAGGGTGATTCCCCAAATGTTGTTGCCCCAATCACTGTTATCGCTGATGATTTCAATTTCGATAGTGTTGTCCCCTTCGATGAGAGAAATAAACGTAATTTGCACCGCAATAGGAGTTTCCCACTGATTCTCACCCGAGGGCATTGCCACATTCGACTTGTACTCCTGCCCGTTTACCGTGAGCTTGAACTCGTCGTTGAAGGTGTAAGCCACAACACGGCGGGCAATGGTGAGATAGAGCGAAGCGGATTCGACCGTCTCTGCGGAATGGATGCGGAAAGTGAGCTTGATGCCCTTGGCGCTCTCGCCGCTGAGGTTGCCGACATACCCGCCTGCGCCCGCGTTGACGGTTACGTTTTTCCCTTCGGTGTAGGTGAATCCCGTGGGGATGGCGCCGTCAATCACGGTCTTAAATTCCTGTGCGTGCCAATCGGTGTCGTTGGGAACTTCGGGAGCCGACGTTTCGGCATATTTCAGCGTGGCCTGTTCATCGTTTTTCAGGGTGATACCCCAAACGTTGCCGCCGTAGTCGCCGTTGTCGCTGATGATCTCGAACGAAATGGTGTTGTCGCCCTCTTCGAGCGAGATCACGCCGATGCGCACCGGTGTGGGTACGGACCATTCGTTTTCACCCGCAGGCATGCGTACACTCGACTTTACTGCTTTATCGTTTATCGTGAGCGCAAACTCCATATCGAAGTTATAGGCGCTGATGCGCTTGCAGATGTTGAGATAGAGCATGGCATAGCCGACCTTTTTGTCGGAGTTGATCTTAAAAGTAAGGCGTGCACCCTTGGCACCGCTCAAGTTGCCGATGCAACCGCCGCCGTCTGTAGCTACGTTGCCGCCGCCCGAGAGGGTGAAACCCGTGGGCATTTCGCCGTCGACCACGGTCCTAAACTCCTGCGTAGCCCACGCAGAGTCGTCGGTCTCTTGGCCGGGTGCCATCCACGAAATTTCTTCGTCGCTCCTGAGCTTGATGTTGTTGATATTGTAACCGCCTTGATCTTCGGTGATAAACTCGAGCTTGATTACGTTTTCGCCTTCGGCAAGCTCCACGCAGCCGATATAGACGTCGGTGAAATTGACCCAAGATTCGCCGCCGAATTCAAAGAACACGTTGCAGGGACGGCCTTCGATGTTGTTTTCGCCCACCGAAACCCTCACATTGTTGGTGAAGATGGAGAGGCGCTCGGTTTTGCTCACGGAAATGATGAGCGAAGCCGTGGTCGCTTTGGCCGCCTTTAAGCGGAAGGTGATGGTGGAACCGAGATTGGTGGAGAAGTTGCCGATGTACACTTCTTCCGCGCCCGGCTCCTGCGAGACGTAAGGCATGCCGAGCTTGCCCGCTCCCAATTCCGCGCGGCCG
>CANQUL010000082.1 GCA_947627015.1 uncultured Clostridia bacterium
ACGCCGCTATGGTCAGCGACCTCGGTTGGGACAAGGAAGTTCCCGTCAATCCCGGCGACACCATGCCGCTCTACGATCAGGAGCGCGTGTTCGGGATCGTCGATATGCGCGGCCTCGAATATGATAACGCCGCATGGGATACGCTCCTCAACCAGATGACGCTCAAAGAGCAGATCGAGTTTCTCGGCTATGCCTACCACGGCACGCCCGCCGTCATGTCCATCTCGTACAGCGGCGAGAACACGACGGACGGCCCCAACGGCATCCGCGAAAAGTACAAGACCGACCCCGCAGCCACGCCTTATCAGAGAGCAATGTCCTTCCCTTGCGCTCCGCTTCTCTCGGCTTCCTTCAATCAGGACCTCGTGTACAGAATCGGACAGCTGAAGGGTCTCGACATGCTCCACTGCAAGACCACGGGCCTCTACGGGACCGCACCCAATATGCACAGAACCATCTGGGGCGGCCGTTCGTACGAGTACTATTCCGAAGATTCCTACATCGCCGGCATCTGCTGTATGCTCGAGACGAAGGGTATTCAGGAAGCGGGCTGCTACGTCAACATCAAGCACTTTGCCCTCAACGATCAGGAGAGCAACCGTCACGGCGTCTGCATCTGGTCGAGAGAGCAAGCTGTCCGCGAGATCTACCTCGCAGCCTTCCAGCCCGCCGTCGAGCAGGCGCATGCAACGGGCATGATGTCCTCCTTCACCCGTGCGGGAACGCTGTGGTGCGGCGCCAACTACGGGCTCACCACGGAGATCCTCCGCAATGAATGGGGTTTCAAGGGCTTCGTCATTTCCGACTGCGCATGGCGTACCTACATGGGCGTCGTCGACGGTCTCCGCGGCGGCAACGACAACATCCTCTATGAGCAGACCGACCTCACCGCGTACTATGCGGCAGAGAGCAATCCCACGGTCGCCAAGCTCATCCGCGAGTCCGTACACCGCGTTCTCTATGTCGTTGTCAACACCAACGCCATGGAAGGCGCTGCGCCCGGCATGCGCGTCATCCCCGTCACGAACTGGTGGCAGTGGGCTCTCATCGCCATGGAGATCGGCTTCGGGATCCTCTTCGGCATCAGCCTTATCATGATGGTCCTCAGCTATGCGCTTGTACAGGAGCGCAGAAAGGTCCTCATCGCCGAAGGCAAGATGAACGAAAGGGGCCAGACGATCAACGCCGAAGGCAAGGTCGTCACGCACAAAGTACGCAACGGTGTCCTGATCGGCTCGGGTGTCGCCATCGTGCTCGCCATCATCTTCGTCATCATCTTTGTCGTCATGCCCATGATCGAGAGCATCTTCGGCGGCGAGAATTACCAGCAGCGGCCCGTCGGCCCCGGCGGCGAAACGCACGTCTGCGAGCACGTCTGTGACATCTGCGGCCTCTGCAAGGATCCCGACTGTACCGATAACGTCTGCCTTTCCAAGTGTCCGGGACACCTCGTCGAGGATCTTCCCGACGACTACCGCATGTACACCTTCGAGGCGGAGTGCGCCGATCTCGTTGCAAGCAACAGCATTTGCGTCGCCGGGAACGAAGGCCCGCAGACCAACAACCCGAGCGGCGGTCGGTACATCATGAACCTCTCCAAGACCGATACCGCCACCGTCACCTTCAAGATCACGTCCGACAAGGATGCCAAGGCCGTCATGTTCTTCCGTATGGGACACCGTGAAAATACGTATAACTTCAACGATCTCTTCACGCTCACCGTCAACGGAACGGAAATCAAGGACATCAATTACACCTTTGCCATCATGGATTCGGGCGGCAGACAGTACTTTGATTGGCACGACAACGAAGTCGTCATGATCGAACTCAAGAAGGGCGAAAACACCATCGTGCTCAAAAAGGAGACCTCGGGCCTCAACTTCGACGCTCTCAAACTTGCAACCGACGCAAAGCCCGAATGGACGAGCGAAGTCGGAAAGGGTCACACCTACGACGCATGGGAGCTCATCACCGAGCCCACCCTTACGAGCAAGGGCACCGTCGGCAGATACTGCAAGACCTGCCGCAAGTATCAGGAAGATTTCATCCCCGAGATCTCCAAGGCGAACGGTTACCTCCAGCACGTCGAGAAGGCAGCCGGTCCGAACGCATTCGGCGTTTCGACCTGGACGTACAACTTTGACGGAAGCCGGTTCGACTTCGAAACGATCCTCGATCCGACGGAGGGGACCACGCAGACGTACCGCTTCGAGTGCGAGAGCATGCTTCTCACGGGCAACGCCAAGAACAACCGTGAAGGCGGAAGCAACAATCCGAGCGGCGGCTACTACGTCGGCGGATTCTCGAGCCACGATGCCGGAGTCAGCTTTACCGTGCACTCCGACCGCGCAACGGAAGCCATCTTCTACATCGGCTTCGGCTGCCGGAACGACCGGACCGTCGTGTTCAACAACGCGTTTGAACTCAGCCTCAACGGGAAGCGTGTTGCGGTGGACAACAGCGTCGAATTCACGGGCGCGGACAGTGCATTCAACTACTTCAACTGGCAGTGCTTCATGATCGTCACGCTCAACCTCGAAGAAGGGGACAACGTGATCCTTCTGGAGGACCACAACAAGGCAGCCAGCAGTAACCTCGACTACTTCGAGCTTCGCAGCAACGCAACGCTCACGGCAGTCAAGGACAACTGACATCCGGACAAAAAAAGACGGACGGGATTACCATAGTTCCCATAGGGAATTTAGGTAAGTCGCCGCTCAAAGAGAATTAGGCGTGGCGTGAAGCCACGCCTTTTCTCATA
>CANQUL010000083.1 GCA_947627015.1 uncultured Clostridia bacterium
CTCCTCACCAACCTCATCGAATACGCCCAAAAGCAGATCGAGGGCCAGAACTTCGGCATCCGCAAAAACGTCCTCCAGTACGACGACGTCATGAACAAGCAGCGCATGCTCATCTATGCAGAGCGCAACAAGGTCCTGCAGGGCGAGGATGTGCATGAGCAGATCCTCAAATATATCCCCGACTACGTCGCAGACCTCGTCCGCCATACCGTTGACAACGACGACATCCCCGAAAAGTGGAGCGAGGACAACCTCAACGACGAATTGGAAAAGCAGGGCATCATCCCGGCGGGCACCCGTTTTGTCACGCGGGAGAAATTGGAGAAGTGGGACACCGACGTCGCACTCCGGAAGATCTCCGAAAAGGTCAAGGACGTCTATGAAGAAAAGGTCGCCGAGATCAACGAAGTGCTTGCCGAGTACGGACAGAAGGATTTCGGCGAATACGAGCGCATGATCCTGCTTCGCTTTGTCACCAACGAATGGGTGGACCACATCGACTCGATGGATCAGCTCCGCAAGGGGATCAGGCTCCGTTCTTACGCGCAGGTCGACCCCGTGATCGCCTACAAGCAGGAGGGCTCCGCGCTCTTCGACGAGATGATCGAGCGGATCCAGTACAAGACCATCAACCATCTGCTCAAAGTCAAAGTGCCCGAGCGTCCGCAGGCCCGTCCCGAGCCCGCACAGATGCCCCGCGTATATCCCGCACAGCCGGCGGCGCCCGCAGCGTCTGCCCGTCCGCAGGAATACACCCGCGTATATCCCGCATCCGCCGTTCCGCCGCAGCCCACGTCGGCTGCTCCTGCGGTCGCCGATCGCGGCGAACCCACGCGCGGCGGTGCACTTCCTCTCTCGGGGGTCTCCGTTCCCAAGGCCATCGATCTCAACAGTCTCAAGACGAGCGGCAGCGATAAATTCAACCCCGCAACGATGAAGAAGGGCAAAAAGCCGGGCGCCAACGATCCCTGTTGGTGCGGAAGCGGCCTCAAATACAAAAAGTGCCACATGATGTCGGATATCGAGAGTAAACGCTGATATGTTCAAAGCTGACGATTACAGATTAAAGATCAAGGGACTCGAGGAGACGCTCGGAGAGGCGAAGTATGCCCTCGACATCGACCATCGCTACGATGTGTTGAAGCAGCTTCGCGCCGAGCAGGAAAACCCCGAAGTCTGGCAGGACCTCGAGCGTTCCGCCAAGATCGGACGGGAGATCTCTTCCAATGAGGCCAAGATCGCATCCTACGAAAAGGGCAGGAAAGCCCTCGACGACGCCAACGAGATCATCGATCTCATCGAAGAAACGGGCGAAGAGGACCTTATTCCCGAGCTCGACCGCATGATGGCGGATGCCGAAGCGGACATCGAGGAAATGCGCGTCCGTGCGCTTCTGCGCGGGAAGTACGACAATTCCAATGCGCTCTTGTCCATCCATGCGGGCGCAGGCGGTACGGAGGCGTGCGATTGGGTCTCCATGCTCTACCGCATGTACTGCCGTTATGCCGAAATGAGCGGCTATAAAGTGACCGAGATCGACCGTCTCGCGGGCGATGCGGCGGGCCTCAAATCGGTGGATTTCAAGGTAGAAGGAGAGAACGCTTACGGTTATCTGAAGGCGGAGATCGGCGTGCACCGTTTGGTGCGTATTTCGCCCTTCGACGCCAACAAGCGCCGCCAGACCTCCTTTGCCTCCCTCGAGGTCATGCCCGAGGTTGACGATGAGAACGAAGTCGAGATCAAGGACGAGGATATCCGCATCGACGTCTATCGCTCTTCGGGTGCGGGCGGACAGAAGGTCAACAAGACGGAGACGGCCATCCGCATCACGCACTTCCCGACGGGGATCGTCGTGACCTGTCAGAACGAGAGAAGTCAGCTCCAGAACAAGGAGATGGCCTTCAAATATCTCCGCTCCAAACTTCTCGAGCGCCAGATCGAGGAGCGCATGGCCGCCGAGGCCGCCCTCAAGGGCGAGACCAAAAAGATCGAGTGGGGCTCCCAGATCCGTTCCTATGTGTTCTGCCCCTATACGCTCGTAAAGGACCATCGCACGGGCTATGAAGTGGGCGACGTGCAGTCGGTCATGGACGGCAACATTCAGGGCTTTATCATCGACTATCTGAAAAAATCATGAAGAACGAACCTTTGATCCTCGGGATCGAATCCTCCTGTGACGAGACGGCGGCGGCAGTGATCCGCGGCCGTACTCTTTTGTCCGACGAGATCATTTCCTCGGCGGATATCCAGGCAAAATATGGGGGCGTCGTTCCGGAGATCGCCTCCCGCGCACATACAGATGCGATCGACGCGGCGGTATTCCGTGCCCTCGCCGCGGCAGATGTTCCCAAGGAAGCGCTTGATATCGTCGCCGTGACGTACGGTGCGGGTCTTTTGGGCGCGCTCCTCGTCGGGCTCTCCTTTGCCAAGGGATTTGCCTACGGGCTGGGCATCCCGCTCATCGGCGTCAGCCATATCCGAGGCCATCTCGCGGCGGCTTACCTCGAGGACAGCAGTTTACGGCCGCCCTTCGTGACCCTCCTCGCGAGCGGAGGTCACACCGCGATCCTCTACACCGAGAGCGAGACGGAGTTCGAGATCCTCGGCGGAACGCTCGACGACGCGGCAGGGGAGGCTTTCGACAAGGTCGCACGCGTGCTCGGGCTTCCGTATCCCGGCGGTCCTCACGTGGAGGCGCTCGCACGGGAGGGGAG
>CANQUL010000084.1 GCA_947627015.1 uncultured Clostridia bacterium
GCACGATGAAGAGGAACGTCCTCGAATACGAGTATGCCGAATTCAAGCACTACACAGAGGGCAAGATCTACACCAAAGCGCTCGACAGCAGCAAAGGCGTGAAATTCGAGGGAGTCTCGGTCGGCGTGCATACCGCCTCCTTCAAGTCCACGCTCAACATCACGTCCGACAAGGCCGCGACCGTCCGCATGATCATCCGCGGCGGCGCCGTAAACGATCGTCCCGTTTACTACGGATGGGTGCTCCGCCTCACCGTCAACGGCACGCTTATGGGGATGGACTTCGACGCCAATCTCCCGGCACGCGATAAAAATGCGACCTACTGCAGCTACTTCGATATGCAGGAGACCACCGTTGCCGAGTTCGAAGTCGCGGCGGGCAAAAACACCATCGTCATCGAGAACTTCGGCGGACCTTGCACCAATGTCGATCAGATCATTCTCGAGTCCGTTGCGACCATCGACTACGATTGGGCCTACAACGGGATCGGCGTTGCAAGCACTTCGACCCCCAAGACCGCGTACACGGTCGGCGAAAAGTTCTCGACCGAAGGGCTCACCGTCGTCAAACAGTGGCTCAGCGACAGCGTGTTCGGCCTTGTCATCAAGGAAGATGCGATGCCGCTCGAATTCACCGTTGACGAAGCAGACAAAGAGCTCACCGAAGAGGACACGTTCGTCACGATCCACGCCGGCGAATGGACCTTCAAACTTACCATCAAGGTCACCGCAGCTGCGGAGGCAGATGCCTGACACCGATTGCTTACGGGAGGGGAGAGCGATCTTCCCTCCCCATAGCGCGAATCCAAAAAGGGGATAATTCATGAAATTTTTTAAGAAATCGCTCATCCGTTCGCTCTGGACGGTGCTGACGGTGGTATTTGCCATTCTGCTCGCAGTTTCCATTGCGGGTGATATTGTCGGTAATTCGCTCAAGCGCACGATCAACGAGTTCCTCGGCCTTCCCAACATCCGTACGGAAGTGGACGAGGAAGCAGCAAAAAATAAGATCCACTACAAATCCGAGTTCGAAAAGGCAGACGGCTCCTACGACGACGCCGCACTGTGGGCGGAGGACGTAAAATACTCCGATCAGGTGCAGCGCGAGGGGACGACCATCCTCTGGAATCGGGACAAGCAGGGTCATACCGGTCTGCCTCTCGAAAAGGGCAAGACGGTCAGCCTGTTCAGCCATTCCTCCGTCGATTTCGTCTATTCGGGCATGGGTTCGGGCAGATCGTATACGCCGCCCGAATATCCCGGCGGCAACCCCAACGACCTCAAAAAGGCCTTTGAGAACGCCGGCCTCAAAGTCAACGAAACGCTTTGGAACTTCTACAAAACGGGTCCCGGCAGCGAGTCCAAGTACACCCGTGCGACCCACAGCGGCATCAACGAAGTGCCTTGGAACCTTGTCTCCCAGAACTGCGTTTCCTCGTTTGCGGGGACGGACGGCGTGTTCGTGCTCTCCCGCCGCGGCGGTGAAAACGGTGAGACCGACTTCACCATGAACACGGCCGATACGCCCTCGGGCGACTACTTCGACCTCTCCAAGAACGAGATCGACACCATCAACGGCATGATCGATCTCAAAAAGCAGGGGACACTCAACAAGATCGTCGTCATGCTCAATACGCCCATGGGGATCAATTTCCAGGATCTCATCAAGTATAAGGATGACATCGACTGCTGCGTCTGGGTCTGCCAGCCCGGTTGGGAGGGCATCAACGAGATCGGCCGCATCTTCTCGGGCGACAGCGAGCCCTCCGGCCATCTTGCGGACACCTTCCTCTACAACCACCGCTCGACTCCCGCGGCCGTCAACGCGGAGTTCATCTCCTACACCAATGCGAACAGCATGGGGCTCACGAGCCTCCAGTTCCAGGCCAACTACATCATCTACGCCGAGGACATCTACGTCGGGTATAAGTACTTTGAGACCCGTTACGAGGATGCCGTCATGGGACAGGGCAAGGCCACGTCCAGCTCCGGCGTCTACTGCTCAAACGGCAGCTGGAGCTATGGCGGCGAAGTCGCGTTCCCGTTCGGCTACGGCGACGGCTACACCACCTTCGAGTACACCGATTTCGCGGTAGCGGATAACGCCGAAACGGGCGGCTACACCGTATCGGTCACCGTAAAGAACACGGGCGATCATGTGGGCATGGACGCCGTCCAGATCTACTTGCAAAAGCCTTACACCGAGCATGACAAGCAGTACGGCATCGAACAGTCCGCTGTCAACCTCTGCGGATATGCCAAGACGCCCGCCATTCAGCCCGGACAGCAGGAAACGGTCACCATCGAAGTCTCGGCCGATGCGTTCAAGACGTACGATGACATGCACTACAAGACCTATATCCGCGAAGCCGGCACGTACTATCTCACCGCGGGCCGCGATTCGCACGATGCGGTCAACAACATCCTTGCCGAAAAGGGCTATTCGCCCGCAAACAGCAGCAATGTGATGGATGCCGCAGGCAACAAGAATCTCGTCTGGTCGAAAGATTTTACGCTCGACACGACGACGTTCGCAAAGAGTTCCACGGGCTACACCATCACCAATCAGCTCGATCAGGTCGACTGGAACACCTACAAGAACAAGACGGATACGACCGTCACTTATCTCTCCCGTAAGGATTGGCAGACGACCTATCCCACGCCCGTCAGC
>CANQUL010000085.1 GCA_947627015.1 uncultured Clostridia bacterium
AACATTCTCGACTGGGTGATGCAATTCGCCGTGCAGATTCTCGGATGGCCGATCATGGCCTTTTGGAGGCTTTTTCTATGAGAGACGACATCTTACTTGAACACGACGATCTTTCCGCCGACGGGACGGATCTCCCCGAAGCGCGCGATCCCTTTGAGGAAGAACTTTTAAGAGAAGGTGCCTTTGTGATCGGGGACGAACCGGAGGAGACCGCTTCCCAAGACGAGACGCCCTCGGAGGAATTTTCCGAAGCGGAAGCGTCGGTAGAGGAAGGGGTGCAGCCGGAGGCCGTTCCCGCAGAAGCGGAACAAGGTGCAAATGCGGAAACGGATGCACCTGTCCCGCCCGAAGGCCGCATCGCCATCGATCTCTCCGAAGAGGAGAACTTTGACGATGAATTTGCCGCCGAGCTTGCCCGTCGCGAACGGGCCCGTTCTCCCGAGGAAAAGCCCGTCGTCACCGACAAATATCGCTCCATGGCGGACAAGTTCGACTCGAATGTCGACTATACCACCGTACTCTCCAATTTCGAAGGCCCGCTCGATCTTCTGCTCTATCTCATCAACCGCGAAGAGATCGAGATCAAGGACATCTTTGTGTCACAGGTCACCGAACAATTCCTCGATTACATGAAGGGGTTGCCCTATCTCGATGTTGACAAAGTGACCGATTATCTGAATATTGCGGCGACCATCATCAAGATCAAGGCGCAGTCGCTCGTGCCCGTCCTCGAGGATATGGAGGACTATTACGAGGATGATTACGAGGATGACAAGGCCGAACTCATCCGTGCGCTCGAGGAGTATCGCCTCATCAAAGAGGAGATGACCAAGCTCAAAGAGCTCGAGACCATCGGCTATTACTTTAAGGAACCCGACAAGGACGTCGGGGAAACAAAGACGGTCTTCTCGCTCGACAATCTGACGCTCGAGGGGCTCGTCAAGGCGATGTCCGCGCTCCTCGTCAAGCGGGAAAACGCACTCGAAGAGGAAGAGACGCGCGAGATCCCGCGGGACGAATATACGGTCGAACAGAAGATCCTGTTCATTCTCGAAGTCTTTGAGGAGGCGGAGGAGATCCGCTTTGAGCAGCTCTTTACCGAAGATTTCACTAAGTCGGAGATCGTAACGACCTTTCAGGCGCTTCTCGAGCTGCTCAAACACCAATACCTCATGGTCCGCCAGCCCGAGCTCTTCGGCCAGATCTATATCCGCTTCAATCCGGAATCCAGCCATACGTGGGTCGGCCAGCAGATCGACGAATACGAATAAGGAGGAACTTGTATGGAAAACCTCATCAACATTGTCGAAGCCGTGCTCTTTGCTTCGGGTAAGGCCGTCCCGGTCAAGGACATTGCCGAAAAACTCGGCGTTTCGGAATCAAAGGTGAAGGATGCGCTCGTTGTTCTCAAGGAGCGGTACGGCCCCGAGGGCGGCATCCAGCTCCTCGAATTCAACAAAAAGGCCCAGCTTGCCTCCAATCCCGCGTATAAGGACAATGTGGCGTCCGTGCTCAATCCCATCCGCGAGAAGGAACTCACGCGGACCATTCTCGAATGCGCCGCCATCGTCGCCTACAAACAGCCCATCACGAGGACGGAGATCGAAATGCTGCGCGGCGTATCCAGTGACTACGGTGTCAATGCGCTCCTCGAACTCGGGCTCATCTATCCCTGCGGGAGAAAGGACGCCATCGGCCATCCCGTTCTCTTTGCGACGACGGACGAGTTCCTCAAACGCTTTAAGCTCAATACGCTCGAGGATCTTCCCGATTACGACGAACTGATGGCCGCCATTGCCCGTCCCGACGAAGAACGTGACAGCTACCTCTATGCCCGCGGCGAATGGGAAAATATCGACGCAGACAGTTCTTCGACGCTCGGCAGTTCGGATGAAGGAGAGGAGAAGGCAAAGAAGGCGCCCAAGGAGCCCAAGAAGGAAGAGGTCGTTGAGGGTGGATACGAGATCCCCGACTTCCTCAAGGGACTCGACGACACCGATATCGTCAAGATTTCCTGAACGGAAAACCGCATAAACAAATCCGATTCGTCCATATTGTTGGTATGGGCGAATTTTTTGTTTACTCCTCTTTTTTCGGGGCGCTCCTCTTCTTTTTTCCCGTCTTTCTCGGACTGGATATCTATGCCGATCTCCCCGAAAACAGGGCATATTTCGCCTTAAGCGTCTTTGGGGTCCGCGTTCTCGGCGGATACGGAGAAGTGCTGCGGGAGGGGATCGCCATCCATCTCACCAAAAAATTCGCCTGGTTCATCGCCTATCGCGATATGGGGAACACGCGGAGATATTTTGAGATCACGGCCGGATTTCAGCTCTATCGGTTCCATCAGGTCCTCGAGGCGGGCGGTGCGGGCACGGTCGGCGGGCTCATGCTCGCGGCGCTCCTGCGTTCGGCGAGCGGTGCGGCGTTTTCGGTCCTGAAAACGCGCCATCCCTTTCTCTCGCTTGAAAACGGGACCGTCCTTGCAGACCGTCCCTGCCTGAAACTGGCGG
>CANQUL010000086.1 GCA_947627015.1 uncultured Clostridia bacterium
CGCCCAATTCAAGGCGGACGGGGATCCCTTCACGCTTCCCGAGACCAAGCGCACGGGCTACACGCTGCAGGAGTGGTACCTCAACAATGAACTTTCGAGCTCCTACGGCGTTCCCGGCAACACCGTGACCTTCACCGGGAAAGCCGATATCACCCTCTTCGCCAAATGGGAGGGCAACTACTATACGGCAGTCCTTATCCTGGGAAAATACGGAGATCCTTCGAGCATAGAAGCTGTCCAGGATCTTCAATACGGGGAAAGATACACGCTTCCCGTCCCGAAGAGCCTTTCGGTGACCAAGGCGTTTGCCGGTTGGTATCTTGACGAACAGGGCAGCAGGAACGCACAGCGTACCGATTTCCGCGGCCAAAGCATCGGCACATGGGCGGGAACGACCGGTACGAGACTGTATGCGGTCTGGGTCGACATCTTCACCTTTACCAAGGTACAGGGCGGTTACGCGGTCTCGAAGGCCACGCCCGGTATCACGTATGTCACGGAAGTCACCATTCCCGCCGTGCACGACGACGGCCTTCCCATCACGCAGATCGTCGATTTCCGCGAACTCCCCAACCTGACCCGTATTCGTATTCCCGATTCCGTGGAATATATCGAACTCGGGCTCGACGGTCTTGCATTTGAGAGAAGTCTCTCGATCCAAGCGATCGAAGTTTATACCACCGACGGGAATACGGATCCACATTATGTCTCCGACGAAGCCGGAGCGCTCTATCGGTACGAGACTTCCGCTATCCTCACGCTCGTCTATTATCCCGCGGGGAGAGAGGATGACACCTTCACGGTCATGGACGGCACGACTGCCATCGGCAGCCATGCGTTCAACCCCACTCCGGACGATACGTCCTCTTCGGACTACAAGTTCACGAGTCCGCTCCGGGAGATCTATATCCCCGCAACCGTAACCGAGATCCGTCAGGAGGGCATCCATTCGCTCGCCAATCTCGAGAAGATCGAGTTCCTTCCTGCCGAAGAGGGTACGACAGAGCGTCCGCTTTCGCTTCGGCAAGGCGCTCTCTATAAGCTCTCCAAGTTGCAGACGATCGTATTCCCCGCACGCCTTACTTCGCTTGCGGAGAGGGGAAAGGACAATGCGGAGTACAACTGGATCCACTCGTGCAACGTCGTCGAGAATGTCACCGTCACGGGTGCGCCCGCAGACGGGCAGAAGCAGGTCTACACCTCTTCGGAAGGCATGCTCTGCACCTATTATAATGGCAGCACGACCGAGCTCGAAGTCTACTACGTTCCTTCGGGACGGTCTGGCGAATTCAAGACCTCCGACGAGAACATCGTCTCCATCGGCAACGGCGCGGCCTATCGCTTCCGCGGCGTCAGCGCTTACGGCTCCGGCGCGCTGTTCAACAAGATCACGATCTCCCGTGATATCCGCAATATCGGCGAGAGCGCATTCCGCAGCAATACCGCCCTCGAGTCGCTCGTATTCGAAGGCGCAACGATCAACGACGCGGACCTCTCCATCGGGGCCTATGCGTTCTACGGATGCAACAAGCTCGCCGCGCAGGAACGCTTTACCCTTCCCGTCAATTTGAGAAAACTCGGCGCCTATGCCTTCGGTAACAACGGAAGCAGCGAGACCAAGCTCCTCACGGTCTATGTGGATAGTGCCGCACAGGATGCCGAAGCGCCCCTTCGGTTTGAAGAGAACGCCTTTGCGACCATGGATACCGATGAGAGCTATGTCGGGATCGTGGTCCTCGGCAGATACGCGACCCTCATCGGCAACATCGGCGGCGTGTTCGGCAACCGTCTCGCGGAGATCCGTGTGGACGGCGAAAACACGAGCTTCCATGCAGAAGGCGGCGTACTCTTCGACGCCGATGCAAAGCAGATCCTCTTCTATCCTTTGGCAAAAGATGGTGACTACGCTCTTCCCGACACCGTCGAGACAATCGGAGCCAATGCCTTCCTCGGCAGAACGCTTCTCACCAAGATCACCATCGGTGCCGGCGTAAAGACGATCGGAAACGGCGCATTCAGCGGCTGCACGCAGCTCGGCGAGGTCCTGTTCAAGACCGCAGACGGGGATGCCGTTCCGCTCACGATCGGCAACTCCGCGTTCTCCGGATGCGAAGCATTGCAGACCATCGAGCTTCCCGAGCGCACCCTCACGGTGGGCGTCTCCGCCTTTGAAAACTGCTCTGCACTCAGATCCGTTGTCATTCCCGCGTCGCTCACGGGGATCGGAACGGAAAACGCCGAGGAATTCAACGTATTCTCGGGATGTTCGTCCCTTGAGACCGTCGACGTCAAGGCAGACAACAAGAACTATCGGTCGATCGAAAACGTTCTCTATTCTCTTGAAAACGACAAGCCGGTCGAACTCCTGTTTGCGCCTGTCACCAAGGGCGGCAACGTCAACGTTCCCGGAAGCGTCCGCACGATCCGTGCCAAGGCGTTCTACGGCAACAAGAACATCGTCTCCGTCACCTTCCCCGCCGTACTCGACACATATATCCGGGACGGCAAGGAAGTCCCCGGGACATTGACCATCGGCGCGCAGGCCTTCTCCGACTGCGTGGGCCTCACGAGCGTCACTTTCCCCAAAGGGCTGGGCGAGATCGGTGCAAAGACCTTTGAGAACTGCGAAAATCTCAAATCCGTGACCATCCCGTCCACGGTCGCGACCATCGCCTCGCAGGCATTCTACAACTGCGCAAATCTCAGCGAAGTGATGTTCGACGAAACCGCGAAAGGGGAGACCGAAGTGAGCCTCGCCTTTGCGGATTGCGAAAAGAAGGCGGGCATCTTCTACGGATGCACCGCGCTTACCGAGCTCACGCTTCCCGAACGCACCTCCCGCATCGGGGCCTATGCGTTCACGCAGATGAATCTGACGACGATCTCTCTGCCCGCATCGCTGCAGGAAATCGGTGCGCATGCCTTTGCGGAACTTCCTCTCACGCAGGTGCAATTCGCGACCGATGACGACGGGAACTCTTCGCTCCGCGCCATCCGCGAATACGCCTTCCACAAGGTCGCCGGGATCGAGGAGCTCGTCCTTCCCGAAGGCCTTACGACGCTTGAAACGTATGCCTTCGCGAACGAGACGGCCGCGCGCGGCGCATTAAAGACGCTCACGCTTCCCTCCACCCTTTCCGCGATCGGGTCCTGCGCCTTCTGGAGCGATTCCATCGACACGATCCATTTCGCAGAGGGGCTTGAGGAGATCGGCGCGTCCGCATTTGCCCTCAACCTCATCGCTACCGTCACCTTCCCCAAGAGCCTCCGGATCATCGCGGATAGTGCGTTCAACCGTAACCCGCTCGTCAGCGTCACCTTCCCCGACGACAACGAGCTCGATACCATCGGCGGCGTGAATTCCGTGTTCTCGAGCGAGACGCTCACCCATCTCGACTTCGGTAAGAACAGCAGCCTCAGGGTCATCGGTCCCTCCGCGTTCTCGGGCTGCACTTCGCTCGGCTCCGTCGTCATTCCCGCCTCCGTCGAGATCCTCTCGCGCCGCGCATTCTACGGCTGCACGAACCTCACGAGCGTCACTTGGGAGACCGACGAAGACGGCAATACCAAGGTGAGCAGTCTTCAGGAGATGGGCACGGGCGCAACGGCCAACGACAGTTCGGTATTCTACCGTTGCGGACTGACCTCCTTCTCCTTCCCCGAGACCGTGAATCAAAACATCAACTTCACGACGCCCGCATTCTATGAATGCCGCAAGCTCGAGTCGGTGTACATCTCCAAGTCCGTTCACGATCTCTCCAAGCTCTTCATCGGAACGCCCGCCATCAATTTGGTCACCATTGCGAAGGGCCACCCCGACTTCTCGGTCTCGACCGAAGAAGGACAGCGCGTCATCTATGACGCGGCAGGCAAGAACATCGTCCTCGCCTACGGTCCGCTCAAAGATGTCTATAAGATGGAATACGGTGCGCTGACGGTAGGCGGCGGCGCCTTCCGCAATCAGGTCGAACTCACGACGGTCATCCTTCCCGATACGGTCGAAGTGATCGGCGACAACGCCTTTGCCAACTGCATCAATCTGACGAGCGTGCAGTTCTACGGAGAGGACGGGCAAAAGACCACATCGAGCTCGCTCCAGTCCATCGGCAAGACGGCATTCCAGAACACATACAGCCTCACCGATTTCGACTTCACCGTGCTCGATCACCTCGTCGACATCAAGACGCAGGCGTTCTCGTACAGCGGCATCGAATCGGTCGTATTCGACGGCAACCATGCGCTCAAGACCATCGAGACCAAGGCGTTTGAAAACTGCCTCTCGCTCAAGACGGTCGACTTCGGCGACAACGAGACGCTCACTTACTTCGGCACCGAGAGCGACAAAAAGACGCAGGCTTCTCTCTTCTATGTGGGAGTAACAGGAACCGAGAGAGCGCTCACCACGGTCAGACTTCCCAAGAACCTCGGGAAGAGAGCCGGAGGCAGCACGGGTTACGAGTATCTCAACAGCCTGTTCGCAAGCTGTTCGAACCTCGAAACCGTAGATTTCCAGGGCAACACCGTGCTCGAGACCATCGGAAGCAACATGTTCCTGAACTGCACCAAGCTCAAGACTATCACGCTTCCCACCTCCGTCAGGTGGATCCTGCAAAAGGCGTTCTCGAACTCCGGGCTCACGAGCATCGATCTCTCTCATACGAAGCTCGAATCCCTTGCCGGATCGGCGGAGACCTCGAGCGTTATGGTGTCGTCGGACAACTCGGCTTTCCTCAAATGTGCCGATTTGGAGTCGGTCACCTTCCCCGCCACGCTCAAGCGCATCGGGAAGGGCGCATTCCAGGACTGCGAGCGTCTCAATACAATCAATCTTGAGAACGTCGAACTCATCGGCAACAGCGCGTTCCAGAACTGCGGCTTTGAGGAGATCACCGTCCCGTACCTTGTGTTTGACGAAAAGACGACAAAGAACAATATGTTCGGAACGTCCATATTTGCGAACAACGCAAATCTTACGACCGTTCATTTCGACCCTCGGCAGAATGTCATCAATGGCTCCATGTTCGACGGCTGCTCCAACCTCTCCAACGTTGACTTCCCGACCGCACTCACGGGCATCCTGCAGTACGCATTCCGCGGCACTGCGCTCAAGACCGTCGATCTGAGCATGACCGATATCTCGGTTTTCAGTGAAACAAAGACATCTTCGAAGGTCCTGGCGGGGACCAAGAGTTATGCCTTCAGCGATTGCCTCGAACTCACTAAGGTCATTCTGCCCAACATTCCCATCGCGATGGGAGGGTATGCGTTCTCCGGATGTGTCAATCTTGCGGATATCAACCTTGAAACGGTAACTGTCCTTGGAAACAGCGCGCTCGCGGATACGGGCATCACGACGGCCAAGCTGACCGCGCTCACGACGTTCGGAACGACGGTGTTTGCGAATACGCCGCTCCGTTCGGTCGACTTCGGCGGCAACATCGCCCTGACATCGGTCGGCAATCTCTCTAACCTGCCGGAGCTTACTTCCATCGTTTGGCCCGAAAACGTGACGACGATCTCGACGAGTGCATTCTCCGGAACGGGCTTCACCACCATCGACCTGCCCGAAACGGTCACATCGATCGGCGGGTACGTATTCCAGAATACGCCGCTCGAATCCATCAAGCTCCCCGACGGCCTTCAGAAGCTCACCGGGCTTGATACATTCGCCAATACCAAGATCAAGACGCTTCATCTTCCCGCGGCGCTCACGAGCATCTACGACGGCGCCCTCCGCAACATTCCGGAGTTGACGGAATTCACCATAGACGATACGAACTCGGTCTACGAGGTCATCGGAAAGATGGTTGTCAAAAAGGCGGACAAGAGCCTTGTCGCCGTTCCCGGCGGGATCACCGCGGAAGACGGGATCCTCGTCGTTCCCGACGAGATCACGGCGTCGGTGTCGTATGCCTTTGCCGGGATCGGCAACGTGAAGGAAGTCTCCTTCGGGGCTTCGTTCACAACGCTCGGAGCTTCTGCCTTCCTCGGTGCGGAACTCGAACGGGTCGAACTTCCCGAAGCGATCGCATCGGTGGGCAACTATGCCTTCCAGAACAGCGTGATAGGGGAAGTCATCATCCGCAATCCCGACGCGCTGGTCAAGACCACCAATCTCTTCAAGGGCGCGGCCGTGCAAAAGATCACGCTCCCCGAGGGCATCACCAAGATCGGCGACAACTGGTTCCAGGATTTCGCACTCGACACGCTCGACATCGCTTGGCCCGTCTCCGTGACGACGTTCGGCAACAACGTGTTCAAGGGGAGCGCCATCAAGTCGCTCACGCTTCCCGCCCAGCTCGAGGCCGGTCCGACGTCGAAATCCTCTGTTACGTTCGATTCGAGCCATCTTGAAGAGGTCACCGTCATCAACCCCGTCCTTCCCTCTATGATGTTCTACAATGCGGCAGAGCTCCGCACGGTAAATCTTCCCGAGGGACTCACGGAGATCCCTGAACTGGCCTTCTACGGCTGCATAAGCCTCGAAACCATCGTCCTTCCCGGATCGCTCACGACCATCGGCGTCAACGCCTTCGAGAATGCCGGTCTCTCCGGGATCACGCTCGGAGCGAACATCACCTCGGTAGGGAACAGCGCCTTTAAGGGCAGCGCTCTCCGTGAGGTGACGATCGTAAACGGCGAAGCGATCGCCGCCGCGAACAGCGTATTCATGAACTGTGCACAGCTCGAAACGGTCAACCTTCCCAAGGATCTGAGGGTCATCACCTCTTCCGCCTTCGAAGGGACCGTGTCGCTCCTCGATTTCACCATCCCCGACGGTCTCCAAGTGCTCGGTACGGGCGCATTCCGCGGCAGCGGGATCCGTCATGCCGTCATCCCCGCATCGGTGACGAATCTGCAGGGCAACACCTTTGAAAACAGCGCACTCGAAACGGTGGTCGTCAATACCAAGGTCCTCTCGTCGAGCATGTTCAAGGGCTGCGCAAGTCTCCGCGACGTGACGCTCAACAAGGAGATCACGGTCATTCAAAGCAGTCTGTTCGATGGTGCTTCGTCGCTCGAAACGGTGACGTTGCACGAGGGGATCACGACCATCAACAGTAGCGCGTTCGCGAATAGCGGGATCAAGCAGATCACGTTCCCCGAGACGCTCCATTCGCTCGGCAGCAGCGCCTTTGCGGGCAGCAAGTTGGAGAGCGTCGTCGTTCCCGCAAGTGTCACCTCGATGAGCAGCAAACTCTTCGCGGGTTGCACTGAACTGCGTTCGGCGATCTTCCTGTGCGATATGGCCAACTTCTCGGGCAGCAGCGCCACAACGCTTGGCAGCAACATGTTCGAGGGCTGCACGAATCTCACCTATGTGAAACTTCCGGCCGGGATCGAAAAGTTCGGCGAAAAGACCTTTGCGGGTTGCGTCAACGTCAACGTCCTGATTCCCGTCACAGTGACAACGCTCGGCACCAACTGCTTCACCGACAGCCGCGGGACCATCTGCTTTGAGCACTCCGCAGGCTACGATATGGCGTCCTCGCTCGGTGTCGATTGGATGCACGTCATGGCCGATTGGAAAAACGTCCGTTACAACGTGACGGCCGAAGAATTCGACAAAGAATTTGCTCCCAAGCAATAAGCCGAACCAAAAAAGAGGGGCTCCCGCGCGGAGCCTCTCTGATTTTTTACGGAACAGACCACGAAAAAGGGGAATGCGTTTGCATTCCCCTTTTTCGTGGAGCTGATGAGCGGACTCGGACCGCCGACCTCATCCTTACCAAGGATGCGCTCTACCTGCTGAGCTACACCAGCATGCGGATCTCGTTCAATACCATACATAATTATAGTAAAATCCGCGGAATCCGTCAAGCGATAATGCGGCCAAAAACAAAAATCCTTTTCGGAATTTTTCCGTGAAAAAATTTTGTTCCGACTCGGGATTGGAAAGCCCTCTGCACAATAATATCGAAAATAGTTGACAAACGAAAACTTCTTTCCGAATTAACGAACTTTTTTTCGGGAAAAGTATTGACACGGCAAAAAATATGTGATAGAATAAAAATGCTGATTAGAAAAAACATAATAGTTTGTACACATAATGAAAATATTTGATTTTTTGAAATCGGCGGATACAAGATGTCGTGGGTCACTGCTCCGATAAGTCGTTCGATATGAGAACGAATGCGATAGATTTAACAAATCGTATGAGGGAAAACGGAGAGCGGATATCAGATATGATGAAAAAATTGAATCCATTGTAAAAAATTTGATGTGAGAAAGGTGCCGAATACCTCTCCCCCAAGAAATGGGGGGGGAGGTATTTCTCATTTATTGGGACTTTTTTTCGGATATCGCGGCCCGCAGCGGTGACGCGGGCCTTGATATAAATAAAAATTCAAGGAGACAAGAATGAAGAAGAGAACATGGCTGCTGCTGTCACTGATTTTGTGCTTTGTCATGGCCTTTGTTTCGCTCATGGCGTGTACGCCACCCGAAGCAGAGCTCACCGGGATTGCCGTTACGACGCAACCCGAAAAGACAGAATACAAAGTCGGTGAGCGGTTCGATCCCAAAGGGATGGTCGTGGAAGCCCTTTATGACGACGACACAAAGAAGGTCGTAGAAGACTACACATGGTCGCCCGAACGGGAACTGGATGAGGAGGACACAAAGGTCACGGTCAAATGGCAAGACATGACCGCCGTAGTGAACATTACGGTTACGCCGGTGGAGGAGCCGGACGTAGAATCCATCGCTGTCACGGCAAAACCGGGCAAACTGACTTATTTCTGGGGGGATAAACTCAATCTCGAAGGACTGGTCGTCACCGCGACGTATGATAACGAGACGACGGGGGCGGTCGATCTGGATGACTGCCGCGTCAATTTCCCTACTCTGGATGACAGCGCACGGGAGGCCGCCGAGGACGGCAAACTCACCATCGTCATCACCTACAGGGGCTGCACTGCCTCTTTCGATATCACGGTCAGCGAACCCGCTCTCCGAGAGATCGAAGTTACCAAACAGCCCGCTTGCGTCCTTTATGCCATCGGGGAATCGTTCGATCCCGAGGGGATGGAGGTCATCGCCCGCTATGAGAACGGCGTCGAAAAGAAGCTCGCGGTAAGCGACCTTACCATCACGCCGAGCGAGGCGCTCACGGCCGACGTCGAACAGGTCGTCATCTCGTACACCGAGGGCGGCGTCAAGAAGGAAGCAAACGTAAAGATCACGGTCGCGGAGCTCGAACTTACGGGTCTCAGCATCGAAACCCCGCCGTATTTCACCGAATACAGCGTGGGCGACGTATTCCGCAAGGACGGCCTCGTGGTCTACGGTGTCTACAACAACAATACCGATTTCAAGCGCCTTGTCGAGGGCTGGACGATCAAAGAAGCGGGCAAAAAGCTCGAAAAGACGGATACCTTCGTCACCGTTCAGTATCAGGGAAAAGAAGAGAAGATCACCATCAAGGTGCTCGACAAGTACATCTTCGAGGCCGAAGCGCTCGACTTTGAGGCGAAGGAAGGGACGACTCCCGGTCTCAAGCGCGGCTTTGAATACGGTTCCGCGGCAAGCGGCGGTGTTCCCGGAACAGTGTCGCTTGATCTTGTGAGCGGCATGGGTATGCTCGCCAACTACTCGACGGTCGGTTCGCTGGTCCTCAAGGTCAACGCCAAGGCGGCAGGGGACGTTGCGATCATTGCGTGTGCGTCGAGCCATTCCGCCGCAGACGGCGCAACGACGTGGCTCGGAAGCATCTTTGCGGGTATTTCCGTCGGCGGCAAGGAATACGCGATCGACGAAAACGCCATCATCGAGCGTCACGCTCTCACTGCCGTGCGGTATTTCGATTTTTCCGAGGCAGTCCTCGCGCAGAAGATCTCGCTTCAGGCAGGGGAGAATACCATTCGGCTCCTCTGCTCGACGAGCACCATCAACCTCGACTACATTGCCATCCGTGCGGCGTCCGAGATCACGCTCGCAGCCGAACCCAACGGCCATACGTGGACGGACTGGAAGGTCCTCAAGATGGCGACAGACAAGGCAGCGGGCGAAATGTACCGTTACTGCACCGTTTGCTCCGCACGTGAGGACGTCGATCTTCCCGTGTTCAATTCGGAAAGCTACAAAAAGACGGCTTCGAGAGAAGCGACCGCCTATCTTGCGGCGACCGAAACCTATACCTATGACGGCAAGACCTTTACGGTAGTCACCGCTCCCGCACTCGGCAAGACCGTCGACAATCTTCAGGACCTCGACAATGCGACCGAGGATACCTCCGTCTTTACGACCAAGGGCTATCCGAAGTACAATGTTGTCACCGATATGAGTGCACACGGCAACAGCTTGGCATTCAACGGTTACGGCGGAAGATTTACTTGGACGGTGTGGTCCAACGTCAAGGCGACAGTCACCCTCGCCGGCCGCGTTGCCCGCAACGCCACCCGTTACCTCAACCTTGCCTATGATATGCGCTTCAGCGTCAACGGCAAGGAGATCGCTCTCGATACGTCGGTATACGAGGATCTCAACGCGGCTGGTACCACGAGCTACGGCGACTGGGTCTACACGACCGTCGGTACCTTCGACATCGAAAAGGGCAAGAGCGAGATCACCGTTGAGTTCGTCGGCTCCGCGTTCACCAACGTCGACGACTTCAAACTCTCCGCAGTGACCGAACTTGTGTCCTCCGAAGATGAGCTTGTCGAAAAGGTCGAGCTCACCAAAGAGGGGAACAAGTCCTACGCCGCAGGCGATCGCTTCAACCCGGACGGCATGGTTCTCACCGCAACCATGAAGAACAAGCAGACCAAGGAAGTCAAGGCATTTGCCGTGATTCCCGAAACCGTTTCCTTCGGTCAGACGGAAATCACGATCTATGCGGAGGGCTTTGAGATCAAGCACCCCGTAGAAGTCAGCAACGCCGTGCTTTCCGGCCTCAAGATCACCCACGATCCTTCCAAAAAGGATTACCGTGAAGGCGAGACCTTCGATCCGGACGGGATCGTCATCTCCGGCGTGTACTCCGACGGAAGCGAGCACGAGATCTCCTTTGCCGAGATCGAGTACGATCAGGAATACAAGATGAAGGGCGGCAACAACGAGATCGTCTTCACCTACAGGGGGAAGGAGGTCAAGTACACCGTCAAGGCACTCTATCGCAGCGTCATCGAAGCCGAGACCTTCGAGGGCAAGGGTACGGGCGATCTCCGTATCGAGAACGAGTACAACTCCGGCAACCACAGCGGTACGGGCTACTGGGCTCGTCCTCAGGGCAAGGGTACGGCGACCTTCCATGTGTGGAACCCCACGAATAAGGAGCTCTCCGTTCAGATGTCCTTCGTCTACGGACAGAAGGTTACCATTGCCGATACGTTCTCCAAGTTCACCGTCAACGGCACCGAAGTTGCTCTTAAGAACGAATCGTTTAACATTGCGGATAAAGTTTACTTCGACTGGACGGAATCCGGCATCCTTGCGACCTTCAACCTCAAGGCGGGCGACAATGAGCTCATTCTGACCGTCGGCAAAACGCGTGTCAACTTCGACTGCGTCTATTTCTACTCCGAAGAGACGATCGTCCTCACGGCCGAGCACGAAAACGGCGGCCACAACTTTACCGACTGGACCCTCTACAAGGCGCCCACTTCGTCGGCTTCCGGCATGGCATACCGTTACTGCTCGATCTGCTCCGCTTTCGAATCGTGCGAGATCCCGACTTCCTTCCTCGAACTCAAACCCACCTCCACGACGAATGCCACCGAGACGACGCGCGGCACCGCGACCTATGACTACGAGGGCAAGACGATCGTCGTCACCACGGATGAGCCCACCGGCACGCGCAAGGATTACACCTTCGAGTGGGAGTATGCCGACCTTCAGATGCCCGTAAGCGGCGTTTACCCGGCATACACGAAAGAAGAGTGCAAGGTAGACAACTCCCTTTCCGTCGGCCTCAGCAACAAGTACGCCATTTCCACCTTCCGCATTTGGGCGGAAGCGGCCGGGACCGTAAAGCTCATTCTGCGCGGCGGTGCGGTCGGTGCCGATGATGGCAAGGGTGCTCGTCCCGTCTATCCCGCCTATGTACTCCGTACGCAGGTCAACGGCAAGTATATCGGCATGGACTATGACGCCAATATTCCTGCCCGTACGCCCAATGTCGAGCTTCCGCACTACTTTGATTGGCACAACCTGCAGGTTGCAGAATTCGAAGTGAACGCAGGCGAAAACGTCATCGTCATCACCAACCTCGCCGGTGCGTCGACCAACTTCGATTCCATCATCCTCAACGCTGCCATGAACCTCCGCTGGAGCTACAACGCGCTCGTCATGACGAGCGAGCCCACGACCCTCAATTACACGGCCGGACAGAAGTTCAACGCCGACGGCCTCAAGGTCAAGCTCGCCTATGTCGTGAACAACGAGATCTTCTCCTTCAACAACAAGGAGATCCTCGCCGGCGAAGAAGTTGAGTTTACCGTAAAGAACGCCGACAAGCAGCTCACCATCGCGGATACCTATGTCGAAGTGGAGGCCGAGGGGCTCACGCTTCGGATCCCCATCGAGGTCACCGACCCCGACGCGACGCTCACGGACATCACCGTCGGAACGCCTCCGACCGTGACCACCTACCTGCCCGGTGAAACATTCGATCCCACCGGTCTCGTCATCAAGGCCAACTACTCGAACGGCTCGTCGATCGACGTCCCTTACGATAAGGACACGTTCACCATCGACGCCGAAGAGTTTACGACGAGCGGCGAAAAGACGGTCACCATCGGCTACATGGACAAGACGGTCACCCTCAAGGTCATCGTCCTTACCAAGAGCATCTTCGAGGCCGAGGCCTTTGAGTTCGACGGTAATAGCAATGTGACGCTTCAGAGAACGAGAGAGAATGCCTGCGAAGACACAAAACCTGTGAGCGGCACGGGCTATCTCGCCAGCTGGACGAACAAGGGCAAGCACTTCACTTTCCATGTGTGGAATCCTTCCGAAAAAGCCGTGGAAGCGCGCATCAGCTTCTGCTTTGGGCAGACATCGAATCTTGCGGATAAATTCTCCAAGTTTACCGTAAACGGCACCGATGTTGCACTTGCCAATGTAAGCCTGGTCAAGCTCAGCGGTTACTTCGATTGGACGGAGACCGATATTGCGGCGACCTTCCAACTTCAGCCCGGAAAGAACGATCTCGTTCTTACCATCACGCAGAAGGTAAACTTCGATTACGTTGCGATCTGGTCCACCGAGACTCTTGTTCTTGACGCCGAACACGAGAGCGGCCACAGCTTTACCGACTGGACGGTCTATAAGGCGCCCACCGATGCGGAAAGCGGCATGATGTATCGTTACTGCCCCGTCTGCTGCGCTCTCGAACGCACGAAACTCACGAACGACATGCTCAAGGGCCTCACGCCCGTCAACGTCGCAGCGACCGAGACGACGCGCGGGACCGCGACGT
>CANQUL010000087.1 GCA_947627015.1 uncultured Clostridia bacterium
ACGCCCATGACGGTGACCGTGTGCTCCTGCATGGCCTCGAGAAGAGCCGACTGCGTCTTGGGAGTCGCACGGTTGATCTCGTCCGCAAGGATGATGTTGCTGAACACGGGACCGGGCTGGAAGCTGAAACGGGAGTTGCCCGCATCGTCTTTGACGATGATGTTCGTACCCGTGACGTCCGCAGGCATGAGGTCGGGCGTGAACTGGATACGGGAGAAGGGCAGATCGAATACTCTGCCCAAGCTCCTCACGAGTCTCGTCTTGCCGACGCCCGGAACGCCCTCAAGCAGGACGTTGCCGCCCGCGATCATTGCGATCACGGTACCTTCAACGACCTTTTCCTGCCCGATGATATCGCGGGCGATCTGCTTGAAGATCTCCCCGCACTGTGCGCTGAATTGTTCAATGTCCTTTTCCGTTACCATAATTTATGCGTTCCTTAAAATTTTGCTCGATGTAGTTTGAAGATCAGTCTCCGCCGCCGCTGCCGCCGCTTCCCGATCCGCCGCTGCCGCCGTCTCCGCCGGAGCCGCCCTTCTGGATATTGTCCATATAGTCGCCGATCGTCCCCTTCTTGCTGTCCGACATGCCGTCGTTCGAATTGAGACGGTCGTTGGATTCCTGATGGAACTTATCGTACTCGTCGGGATAGTTCATTTGTCCGTCGCGGTAGGAGTTGTTGACGCCGCCGCCTGCACCCGCGCCGTTGTTGTTCCCGTCGCCGTTTCCGCTGGAAGGATCACTGCTCGGCGGACTCGGGAGGCCGGGGTCTTCGCTCGGGTCGGCACTGTCGTCCTGAACCACATCCTTGTGCGAAGTGTCGTTCGCGAGCGGATCATCCTCCGCGTACGGATTTTCCTCGAAATACGCATAGATGATGAGATTCTTGGTGACGTTGGTGTCTCTGCGGTAAGGGGTCGAGAGACCGTCGGACCAACCGGCGAACACCCAGCCGGGGGCAGCTTCCGCATAGACGGCGGCAACGCTCTCCCCTTCCTTTACCGTCAACTCGGACGGGACGATATTTTCGTCCGTCCAATCGTTCCAATCACGGGAATAGAAGTAGATCGTACCCGTCGAGGCGAGCTGATCCTCTTCGACATCGGCGTCGATCCCGTAGAACACGGTGAATTCCTTCTGTCCGCGGACGGCCTTGAGCAGATCCATGCCGCTGTCGATGACGCCCGCATAGTAGAGCGTATCGACCGTGAACAGCCCGAGACCGGTCAGACCGACCGTAGTCGTCGGGACGATGAGCGCCGCCGAAACGGCGATTTTAACGAGCATGTGATTGACGGTCGACAGGGCGCGCATGGTATCGGCACGCTGTTTGAGTGCAATGAACGAATTGTCGTTCCCGAGCTCCATCATTGTGAGGACTCTCTCTTCGAGTCCGAGGGCGTCGACCCGCCTTGCAACGGCCTTGGAAGTGGGACGGAACTTGCGCACGTAGAAGAGCGGAGCGGAGACACCCGTTCCGACGACAAAGAGCGCAATGCTCACCCAGATCCCCTCGCGGAACCCGAAGAACCACGAGAGAAGTCCGCAAACCGCAAGAGCAGAGAACCCCACGATCAGGCCGCAGAGAACCGACTTGAGAATGCCTTCTCTCGCTATGCGCGATTGATACTTGTTCAACATGTTTTCAGCCATAGTAGTTTACTCCTTTGGTTTATTTTTATTATTATATCAGTTTTTTTGGATTTTTTCAACCGAATCCATACCCATTCGGGCAATTGTCCGGTCTTTTCTTATAGTTTACACTTTCCTTTTGAATGTGACATTTTTCGCGAAATTTTTATCACTCGGACTTGTGAGGAATGTATAAATTCACGGCGAAAATATGCAATATTCATAAAAGAACAACCTTCCGCATCATCCCGCACGGGCGGGAGATGCGGAAAGACTCTGCTTTCCTCTCTTCGAGGCAAACGGTCACGGGATGTCAGACATCCATGTCGGGGGTGTAGTTGTAGATGATGCGGGCATTGCAGCCGACGTCCCAACCGTAGTGCCAGTTGGCGGCGACCCAACGCTCGGAGCCCTCGAAGCAGATGGTCTGTTCGGGACCCCATCCGGTGAACAGGTAACGGTCCACAGTGACAGCCAGATCCACGCGATAGGTCTTGGGGATCACGAGTTTCCGGAGGCTCGTGCAGTTCTTGAACACATCTGCCGCCGAACACGATGACGTCGGACTTGAGCTCGAGGGTCTCGAGGTTCACGCAGTTCTCAAAGAGACTTGTGGACAGATAGATGATGTCTTTTCCGAGGACGATACGACGTGCAAGCGATCCGCTGAAGGACGAGCCGGTCGTTGTAGCGGACAATCCGCCGCCGGTCGTCGTGATGTTCGCAACGGATTCGGGTACAATGAGCTCATCGACGGCGCAACCATTGAAGGCATTCTTCCCGATCTTCGTGATCGTTTCGGGCAGCTTGAGCGTCTTGAGCGAAGCCGTTCCCGCGAACATGGAATCCCCGATCGTGGTCATACCTTCGGGCAGATTGACCGTGTGGAGCGCAACCGCATTCTCGAAGGTGTTCGTGCTCGCGTTGAGCGCGTTGATGCCGATCACGTTGACGGTCTCGAGCTTGCTCTCCGCAAAGACGGACTTTCCGACCGACTCGAGTCCTTCGCCGAGTTCGACGCTGAGGAGACCGGTAGCACGGAACGCGAAGTTGCCGATCGAGTACAGAGAAGCCGGGAAGGTGATGGCCCGGAGGGAAATGCACCCGTCGAACGTTCCGATCGCGAGCGAGCCGACGCCCTCTTTGAGGACGACATTCCGGAGTTCGGAGCATCCCGCAAAGACGTAGTCCCCCATCTTCGCATCGACGGCATTGTAGTTGAGACTCTCGAGAGCGCTGTACGCGAAGGCATACTGTCCAATCTCGGTGACCGATTCGGGAATGGTAACGGACGTCAGCTTGCTGTACGCGAAGGCATACTCTCCGATCTCGGCGACCGATTCGGGAATGATGAGGGTCGTGAGCGAGGTGCCGTAGAAGGCGTAGTTCCCGATCGCGGTGTACGACCCGTCAAGCTCGAACCCGTCCGCGGTGAACTTGGCAGGCACGCTGATGAGTGCACCGTCTGCGGTGAGCAGGAAGCCGTTCTCGTCGGAGCGGTATGCGGGGTTGTTCGCCGCCACACTGAAGGATTCGAGGTCGAGGCAGCCCGCGAAGGCGTTGTCGCCGATCGACGTCAGTTCGGCGGGAATGACCACGGAGACGAGGCCGGAATTCATGAAGGCCGCCTTCCCGACAGACGTGATGTTGTCGAAGTTGAAGCTCGTAAGGCTCGAACATCCGAGGAATACGTTTCCGGCAATCTTGGTGCACGCAGCGGGAAGGATGACTTCTCTGAGCTCTTTGCAATCCTGGAAGGTGTTGGGCACGCCCGTGGCCGAAGTCGCAGACTGGCCGAGCACTTTGAGCGCGGTGTTGCTGAGGTCGATGCGCTCAAGTCCGCACCCGACGAAAGTCTGGTTCCCGAGGTAGTTGATCGTATTGGGCAGCGTGATCGATTTGAGTGCCGTACAGTTCCGGAACATGAAGTTGGGAAGGGAAACGAACGTCGTGCCGGGTTCGAAGATAACTTCCCGGAGGGCGGTGGCGCCGTCGAACATATAGGTCCCGATCTTTGTCACATGCGCACGGATTGTGAATGTTTCGAGAGCCGTACCCGCGAACTCATAGGAACCGAAACTCGTGATGTGATCGGTGTTGATGGTCTTGAGCAACGTGCAATCGCGGAACACATAGTCGGCGAGCTGGGTGATGGTCTCGGGCAGGATGACTTCGGTGAGTTCCGGGCAGTAGGCAAAGAGATAAGACGAGCCGCTGGCCGAGGTCGCGGTCGAGCCGAGCATGGTAACTTGGGTGTTTTCGAGCGGCGTGAGGTCAACTCTTTCGAAACCGCAGTACTGGAAGGTGTAGGTGCCGAGGAAGTTGAAGTCCGCGGGCAGACCCTCGAAGTCAAACGACTTGAGCGAGCTGCAGTGATCGAAGAGATACTTGGACAGATCCACGCGGTCGAACTTCTCCCCGATGGTGACCTCTCTCAGGTTCAGACAGCCGCTGAAGATGTAATCGCCGAGGGTCTGCTCTTTTGTGAAATTCAGTTCGATCGTCTCAAATCCGCAGTTCTGGAATGCCTTGTTGCCGATGATGGTCGCATTCTCGAGGCCTGCGGTCTCGCCGTCCGGTCCCTTGTAGGTGACGGAGGTAAGGCTCGTGCAGTTCAGGAACGACTGCGATCCGATCTTCTTTGCGGACATGGGCAGTATGACGGTGGTGAGCTTTGCGCTGTCCTTGAAGGTATAGCTCGTGGTCGTGACCTTGAAGCTGGATGTTATGGTGTTGCCGCCGAGCTCGGTGATCGCCGTATTGCTGAGGTCGATCGTCGTGAGTCCGGTGTTCTGGAATGCGTACTGTCCGAGGATCTCGAGACTGTCGGGCAGTTTGACCGAAGTGAGTTCTGTCGCATCCGAGAAGGCGTAGCCCTTCATTGCCGTGAGTTTGTTGCAGGCCGACAGGTCGACGGAGGTAACATGCGAATAACGGAACACATATCCATTCGATGAACTCGAGCCGAGCGTCGTCAGTCCGAGGAAGGTGAGATCGCCGCTTGCTTGCCTGAAGGCATAGTCGCCGACGGTCTCGAGACTTGCGGGGAAGGTGACCTTGCCGAGACTTGCGCATCCGTAGAAAGCGTACTGTCCGATGGTGTGGAGCATGCTCCCTTGTTCGAACTCAATGGTCTTGAGGTTGATGCAGTCGGCAAAGGCATAGTCGCCGATCTTCTGAACACTCTTGGGGATCCAGATGGACGTGAGTCCCGTCTGTCCCTCAAAGGCATACGGCTCGATGGTGTCGGTGCCGGGCTCCACCCTGTAGGCGCCCTCTTCGGGATCCTCGAGCGCCTTGACGGTCCTGTAGATGATCTTTTCGTCCGCACTGTACAGGATGCCGTTCTTGAAGACAAAGTTCTCGTTGCCATCGGGCACGACGAACTTCTCGATGGAAGAATTTCCGCCGAGCGCGATCCCCAGCCCGGTGATATTGCCGGTGAGATAGACCGTCTTGAGCGCAGGGCAGTCCGCAAAGAGACCCGCATACAGCGTAATGGGATTGGTGGACTCGGGGAAGCGGAATTCCGTGAGCGCGGTCCCCTCAAAGGCATTGGGACCGATGGTCGAAAGGTGGCTCCCTGCCTCAAATTCGACGGTCGTAAGGCTGTAATCGCCCTCGAAGTTGTTCCCGTTGCCGCTCTTTCCGAGCTCTTCGAGGCTGGCGGGAAGTTTGACCGTTTCGAGCCTTACGCAGCCGCGGAAGGTCTGGCGGTCGAACGTTCTGACCTTGCTCCCCTTGCCGAAGTCGACGAGCTCGAGGAAGTAGCAGTTCTGGAATGTACTGTTTCCGATCGCAGTGAGCGCGCCGTTGTCGGCAAAGACGAGCTTTTCGATTTTGGAGTTGGAGAATGCCGCCATGTCCAACTTTGTAAGCGTTGCCGGAATGGTTACGGTCCCGCTCAGATCGCTATTTGCAAAGGCATACTGTCCGATCGTCTCAAGCCCTTTGGGAAGGTCGAACCGGGTCAAACTGCTGTATTGGAAAGCGTTCGCGCCGATCGCCGTCATGCGGCTGTCCTCCGGAAGGATGACCTCCACCACCGGAGCATATAAGAATGCGTTTGCGCCGATTGCCGTGAGGCCGGCCGGCAGATAGACGGTCGTGACACCGCTCTGACTGAATGCGTTCTTCCCGAGATAGATGAGATGTTCGGGGAAGCGCACTTCCGTCAGCGCCTCGCAACCCGAGAATGCACCGTAATAGTACGTCACCATGGAGTGATCATCGCTATACGTCGAGCCGTCCTCGATGGTGAGCGAGACGTCGAAGACTTCGTCCGCTTCGTCAAAGGTGAGCTCGGCAAGCCCGGTGCAGCCCTCAAAGGCGCGCGTCTCGATGGTCGTCACCGAGTTGGGAATAACGAGGGAAGCGAGCTTTACGCACTTGTAGAAGGTGCGTTCGCCGATCTCCATAAGACCCTGCGGGAGCGAGACCTTGCTGAGCGAGGAGCACTCGTTGAAGGCATACGACGCGATGCGGAGCGTACCGGGCACCGTCTCGATCCCGCCGTCGTCCTTATCTTTTTGCTCCGGTGCGAGCTTGCCGTTGAAAGCGATCTCCTTGATGCCGGCGTTCTGATTGAACGAGTACGACCAAATGGTCCGTACGGTGTTGGGGATGAGGACGGATCCGGAGACTGCGGGCGGCGCATAGCAGAGATCGGTGATGACGCCGTCGGTCTTTCGGTACAGGATGCCGTCGCTCACTTCGTAGAACAGGGAATTTTCGGCCGTCGTGATCGTCTGCAATGCCGTGCAGTTGTCGAACACATCGACGCACTCGTCCATGATGTTTCCGAGGTCCGTGAGCGACGCGGGAAGCCGGACGGTCTTGAGAAGGGCATCGCCCGCAAAGGCTTTGCTGCCCACCGTGAGCGTCTTTTCGGGAAGCGCGATCTCGGTGAGAACGTCGCAGCTTCCGAAGGCGTATGCGCCGATATTGAGATCCTCGGTCCAGGTGCCCGCAAAGGTGACGGAGGCAAGCGCGTTGCAATCGTAGAAGGCGTAATCTCCGATGGCCGTCACATTGTTGTGGATGGTGATGGCCGTGAGACGGCTCCTGCCGCGGAATACGTTGTTCCCGATGGTCGTAAGCGATGCAGGCAGATCGTATGCCCCCGCCTTCGCCGCGGGATAGAAGAGGATGGAGGTCTTTGCGCTGTCGTACAGAACGCCTGCGCCGTCGTCCGAATAGTTGGGGTTACCGGTCTCGACGTCCACGGAGGTCAGCTTGTTTCCGAAGATGCCGGCGATATCCATGGCGGGTACGTTCTTGCCGAGGTGCAGGACTTCGAGGTTGTAGCTGGGATTGGTCGCCGAGTTGGACCCGAAGGCGCCCGCTTCGAAGGTGACGTCCGGAATCGCGCCGCTCTTTACGGTACAGGTCTTCAGATTGGAGTTGTTGCCGAACGCGCACTTCCCGAGGAACACGAGATTGGCGGGAAGCGTGACTTCCGTAAGGTGGCAGGAATAGAATGCGGAGGCACCGATTGAGAGCCCGAAGCTGTTCTCGTCGCCGCGGAAATCGATGGCGGTGAGGCCGGAGCAGCCCTTGAAGGCTCCTTCGCCGATATTCAGGATGTTCGTCGGAACGACGAGTTTCGTGAGGTTCTTGTTGCTCGCAAAGGCAGCCGCGCCGATGGAGACGATTTCCGACGACGGCGTGTACACGTCCGCGATGCCCATCGGGGCATAGACGATCTCAAGTCCCGCGCCGATCGAGGAGTCTGCTTGTTTGCAGAGCAAGCCGTCTTTGGAGGAGACATAGGTGCCCTCGCCGATGATGTCGATCCGTTTGAGCGCAGTGCAGCCCGAGAACACATCGGTGTAGAACGAGACAAGGCGCGCGGGAAGCGTGACCGACGTGAGTCCGGTGCAACCGGAGAAGGCCTGCGGACGGATGTCGAGCGGCTTCTCTTCCGTGCCATCTTCTGCGGCAAGGAAGCGGACATTCAAAAGGGCGGCCGCGCCCGAGAATGCCTTCTGGCGGACTTCGATGACGCTCGCGGGAACAACTACTTCCGTGAGCTGTTTGGCGTATTTGTTAAATACGTTCTCGTTGATGACCCGCGTTCCGTCCTTGATCTCATAGGTCGTAGCCTCTTTTGCGGGAGGATAGTACACGAGTGTCTTGTTGTGCGTGACGGGGTCGTTGTCATAGAGCACGCCCTCGTACGATTCGTACCGAGGATCGGGCGTGGCATCTGTCTTGATGATATTGACTTCGGCAAGGTTCGTGCACGACTTGAAGGCAACGCCGTCCGTGCCGAGCGAGATGAGTTCGATGGTATCGGGGATGTTGACGACCCGAAGATTGGCGCAGCTCTCAAAGGTCTCGAGCGTCTTTACAGGCTGTTCGTTGTAGAACTGCGGGATGTTGACGACCGTGATGCTGCTGATCCCGGAGCCCTTGGACACCGAGTAGCCCGAACCGTCGCTCAAGGCTTCGAACGAGAGTGCGACGACGTACTTTGCATAGAGCGGACGGTCGCCGTCATCCTCCCATGCGCGGATGGAGTTGCCATCGCTGTCCGTATATTGCACACCGTTGCCGTCTCTTCCGGTATACCATCCGGCAAAGGCCATGGAGACGTCTCTGCTCCCCGGAACGGGAAGCCGGAAGGTCTCGCCGAATTTGACCGGCTGTTCGATGCTCTCCGAGAGCGTTCCGTTGCTCCCCGGAACAAGGAGCGCGGTATAAGAGTTGCCCTCCCATTTGGCGAAGAGGGTGATATCGGCTTTTCCGGTGAAGGTCACGGTGTTGCCGGGAACGCCGTAGGAGCTCGAAAGTTCATTGTTGAGGTGCCACTCCTGCAGCGTGTAGCCCGTGCGCTTGGTCTCGGGAAGCGTGAAGGGATCCCCGTCCGCCTTGAATTGGGCGGCTTC
>CANQUL010000088.1 GCA_947627015.1 uncultured Clostridia bacterium
CTCTCTCCTTTTTATAATTTTATTAGTCTCATTATACCCCCCCGCATCCGTTTGTCAAGTTTTTGAGTGCCTTTTCTTCAATTTCTAGGTATTAGTTTTACTTATATCCCCCATAAGCTCTGCTTATAGTAAAAAAATTGAAATGCAAAAATGCAACAGAATTTGCATAATCGTCGATTGCTTGAATCGGATAAAGCCGAGAAAATGCCATAAAAAAACAGCCAACATGAATGAAATCCATGCAGACTGCCGAAAAACGCAACAAAATTTGCGCCTTTGGCGGCGCGCCCCGGTTGACAATTGCCAATTGTCAAGTTTGCGGCACACCCTTTTGTCGGCAGACTGTTCGACCGCAAACCGATTGCTCCCGCAATCGCCTCCACCCTCAAATCCCGTCTCTTGTTCGTTATACCAAGACAGGGCATGGACGAATGTCCATGCCCTGTCTTGGTCGAGGAGACGGGATTTGAACCCACGACCTCTTGGTCCCGAACCAAGCGCGCTACCAAACTGCGCTACTCCTCGAAACTTGCGTGCCATGCCTTGCAAGCGTCTATCATTATAGCAAATTTTACCGTCATTGGCAAGCGATTTCATCCCCATTCCGAAAAAAACGGAGAGGTTCTGCAGCGGCGCGAAACCGTCTCCCCTCTTTTTTGTATGAATGCCCGTTCTGCCTCGAAAACCGCGTCCCGTGTGCCCTGTCGGACAGGAAAAGGCGGCCGCCCGATGGGCGGCCGCCGAAAAGTTCCGAGGTCCAATCGCTTAACCTTTGTCGCCTTCGTCCGAAGTCTCGACTTCCGTGATCGTGATGGTCTCTTTGCCCGATTCGTCTTTGGTGACGACCACCGAGAAGGTGTACGTACCCGACGTGATCGTGTAGGTGTTCGTCTCCTTGTCGTACTTGGAGGAGTCGGCCGCAGCAGTCGTTCCATTGTAGTGGAAGAGGATGATGGATGCGTCCTCGCCGTCTGCACCGTCGACGATGTCGACATAGTTGCCCTCGAGCGAGTAGAGCGTCCTGGCGTTCCTGACTTCAAGCGTTGCGCTCTCGTAAGGCGCCTTGACGTACTCCCGGTACTCCAGATTTTCGGGCACCGCCTTTTCCGTGAGCGTGACGATGTAGTACGTGCTCGAGAGAATGGTCTTTGCTTCGTCGTCCTCGCCGTACGTGCGCGCCACGAAGTAGTAGATCCCCTCCATAACGACGCCCGAATCGAGCTCGACCGTCTCCTTGGAGCCGTCGGGAAGATGCTTCTCGATCAGAGGCAGATCATAGAAGATGGCGTTCGAGCCGTTGTCGGAGGCGATGAGACGCTCGGTCGTGATCGTGTAGGTATCCGTCCCGGACCGCACATCAAAGCTCTGCACGCGGGTGAAGGAAGTGACGGTGTAACCCATCACATAGGCTCCGAGATAGTACGCGACATACTGGTTGTAACCGAAGCCGAAGCGGAGACGGTACGTCTCTTCCTTCCACGAGATATCCACATAGGAATTGCCCTGCTCGTCGGTCTTGATTTCGTCATCTTCGGCATGGACGGCGTTCACGATCTCGCCCTCGCTGTCGAAGAACCTGGAGTTGAGGCCGAACTCACCGTCGAGAATGGTCTTGGTGGCCGTGCCCTGTTCGTCGAATTCCGTCGTGTACGTGAGTTCACCGAAATTGTTCGAGATCGCCTGACCGTTCATGAGAAGGTACTGCACGAACGCCGTGAGATAGAGGTTGGAGGGTCCGCCCTGCACGCTCTTGAGCGAGGTGACCGTAAAGGTCGCATTCGTCTTCTTGTCGGAATCGGAATAGGAATATGTGAAATCCAATCCGAAGCGGAAGCCGCTCCAAGTGAAGTAGAGGTCGAACTCGTCGTCGGTGAGATCCTCGGGCGTATCGTCCGGGATCCGCTCACGGACAAGGGTGCCGTTGTAGGAATAATTCTTGCCTTCGGCATCCACAAAGATCACGGGTGCGGAGATGCTGTACGTCTCGGAGCCGACGGGCGCAAAGGTGATCGAGGAGAGATGGATCTTGATCTCCGTAGTCGTTGCGTCTCCGTTGTCATCCGTCCCCTTCTGAACGAGGGTGATGGGATACGTTTCCTCCTTGCCGCTGCGGTTGAATTCCACGGCGTAGCCTTCGTTGAAGTAATAGTCGACGCCTTCGAAGTTCACCGTTCCGGGGTAGTCGCCGCTTGTAAGCGTGGCGAACTCTTCCTTGACAAAGCCGTACTTGTTCGCGAGACTGTTCTCGGGATCCTGATGGTACACATAGACCTTGCCCTCGATCTCGTTGTAGTAGTACCGGGTCTCGCCGTTGTTCTCGATCATGTAGCCGTACTTCGAGAAGCGGAGCGACTTGAGGTCGGAGGAATAATAGCCCTTTTCGGTGAAGGACTTGCGGCGGACCGTGCCCTTTTCGACGTCGAAGTCAAAGACGGCCGCATCCGTGCCCTCGCTGTTGACATAGTAGAACATGTGGATGCCCGACTCGCTGTCATCGTCGATGACAATGTAGGAGCCCACTTCTGACATGCCGAACTTGTTGTAGCGGGTCGCATTGCCGTAGCCGTCAAGTTCGATGACGGACCAATCCTCGGTGTTGACAAAGGTATAGCGGATCTCCGCATGCAGGACGATCAGAGCGTTGTAGGCATCGTTTCCGACCTGAAGCACGCTACGGCGGACGATGAGCGTCTTGTTCTCCGCGCCCAAGGTGTAGGTGAGTATCCAGGCGTCATCGGTTGCCTCATACTTGCCGTGTGCGATGATCACCTTGCGGACGGATTCGCCGCCCTCTTCGGCGGGATCCTCGTACCGCACGAGGTCGAATTCGCCGTAGCCGTTTGCTTCGACGATCTCGCCGTTGACGCCCTGATTGTCGACAAGGTAGTGACCGCCTGCGAGACCGTCGCGGATGGTCATCTTGTTCCCTTCCTTGAGGTCGAAGTAGAGGTAAACGTTCGCGTCCGTGAGCGAGACACGGAAGAGGATCACGTTCTCTTCTTCGATCGTATAGGTCCCGATAAACTCGACACCGTTGTCATTGGTATACTTTGCGTTGAAGCCAAAGCCGTCGAGGAGAAGCTCGTCGAGACGCGTCTCGTCGTCGATGGTATACGTCCCCGTGGGGCCGTTCTCCCGGGCAAAGTAGCTGGCGCCGGTCGACCGGTCGCGGAGAAGGATATAGCGGAATGTGAGCGTTTCCTGTCCTTCGTCGGACTTGAACGTATAGATCAGGATCGTGTCGCCTTCGCTCTCGCTCTGCCTGAAATTGTTGGGCTCCTCTTTGGAAGTGACTTTGCCGACGACGGTCTTATCGACCTGCGTCTTGCCCTCGGCGTCCACGGAGACGACGGTATACGTCGCGTTGCCGAGGCCGTCGAATTCGAGGTAGACGGTCCCGTCGGCTTCGCCGCCCATGTAATCATAGATGTAGCCGATCGTCCCGGAGAGGACCTCAAACGTCTTTTGGCCGTCCTCATCTTTGAGGCGGAAATAGAACGTGCCGTCGGCTGCGGACAGGATGCTGATCCCGTTCTGCGTGTAGAAGATGCCCGAATGGATCGTGCCGTCGGCGTCCTTGTAGAAGGCAAAGGAGCCGTAGCGGGTGAGTTCCTGTTCGCCGTTTGTGTATTTCTCCTCGTACTCGGTGGTATTGCCGTCTCCCGTCGTGACCGAGAGCCAATACATCGTGTCGTAGGTGGAATACGTCGTAGTGTTGAACACGAACGACGTGATGGTGCGGAGGTCGACGGGGTTCGAGCCCGCAGCGGAGGTCGTGAGAGATTCGGTGCGCGTGAAGAGCTTGTTCCCCTTGCCATCATCCGTCACGGTGCCCTTTGCAACGGCGATGTAGCCGAATGCGGTACGCCCGTAGAGGACGTACTCATTCTCGGCTTCTCTGCCATAGACGAGAATGGGACTGTTGTACACGCCCTCTGCATCCATGTAGCAGTATTCCGCATAATCATCGGGCAGAGCGGTGAAGTAATAGACATAGGGATCGGCGGGCTGATCATCACCCTCGACTGCGGGAGCGCTGCGGCGGTTGAGAAGGAACCGCAGCGTCTTGCTTCCGTCATCAAGCGTAAAGCGGACCAGAATGCCGCTGATCATGGAATATTCGTAGGAGAAGTTGCCCGTGTAAGAACCCTCTGTCGTCCTATAGGTCGCACGGTAAGCGCCGTCGGTCTCGATGGTGGCGCCTTCGGCCGACCCCTCGCCCGTGAAGACGGTGTCAAGGACGGAGGTATAGGTGTAGTAGTATCCGTGCTTTGCACCCGGGGAATCGAGGTCGGACAGAAGGATGGCGTCGACCTGCTGCTGTCCGTTCTCGTCAAAGAAGTAGAATATGTTGCCTTCACGGATATAGAGGCGGATACTCGCTTCGCCGTTCCCATCGAGGTACAGGGCTACGCCGAACCCCGTGAGGACATAGGAGTAGTAGTTTTGAGAGAGGATCAGCATGTCCCCGGGATTCGTCGGACTGCCGCTTGCGACGATGGTGCCGTCGCTGATGAGGCGGCGCTGAAGGACCAGCTGATACTCCTCTTCGTTGCGGATCTGCGCGGCGCGCCTGCTCACACCGTCCTCGTCGGTATAGTCGAGAAGGCGGATGGTGAGCGTCTGTCCGTTGTAGAATCCCGACGTAAAGATGGCAACAACGTAGCCGTCCTCGTTGATCGTGTAGGTACCGACGGTATTGGAAACGGTGCTGCCCTGATCTTTATAAGAGTAGGTGATGTCGTTGTAACCTTCTGCGCTGAGGATGAAGTATTCATCATCCGAAGGGCCGTTCTGAAGGTCATAGACATGCGCTGTGGTGGTCGTGCGGGAGTTCTGATAAGCAAAGGTTCCGTTCGAATACGTCTTGCCGTTGACGGCGGTCCGATCCCCGTCTTCGTCATAATAGAAGTAGAACTCGTTGCTTGCGGGGAGATATTCTCCCTCGAAGAACACGTCGCCGCGGTCAAGGTAAGCTACCTTGTTTTCCTCGTCGATGTAGATATAGTCGCCGCCGCCGAAGATGTCGGAATATCCCTTTTGCCAATCGGCCTCGAGCGTCATGCGGCCCGTGACGGTCACGGTGTCGGGCGTTTCGGCATGCTCGCCGTTAAAGGTACGGGATGCGATATAGTGCGTGGAATAATAGGTGCCGTCGCTCGCCGTCCAACCCGCAAGGACATAGCCGCGGATCGCGATCAGATCGTCGGGAAGCGCGATCTCTTTCCCGTAAGGGTAATCGAGAGACGTGCTCGCATCCGTTAATCCGAGCTCTTCGGGATAGTTGCTCTCGAAGCGGATCTGATAGCTTCTGCGGTCCATCTTCAGTTCGAACTTGTTATTGTTGTAGTCGGCGCCGACCGTCCACTTGTCGTCGTTGTCCGCGGCGACACGGAAACCCTCGTACTCGACGTCCTCCGGATTGATGTCGCCCGGATAGGCATAGCGGATCAGAGGCTCGGATGCGTCCTCATACACGGCGGGATCGTCGAGAGACTGCAATTTGAGCGAAACGGAGTACTCGATTTTCCACTTTGCCGTGAGCGTGACACCGCCCTCCTGCATGGTCTGGGCCGCCGTGAGCGTCTCGCCGCTTACGGTCCATTCGCCGAATTCGGCATGCGCCTTGGTGGGCGTGAGACCCTGTACGGCGTCGTACACGTTCTCCCCCGCTTTGAGCCAGAGTTTGCCCGCATCGGAAAGCGAGCCGCCGCCGAGGTCGAAGGTGATCTCATAGAGCTGCGTCCACTTTGCGTAATATTTCGTGTTCTTTTCCGGGGTCACAGACGTGACGGGGCTGCCCTCGAAGGTCTCGCTTTCGTACCAACCTTCGAACCGATAGCCTTCCCGCGCCTCGGGGGTCGGGAACTCGGTGTACGATTCACCCTTCTTCACTTCGACACTCTCGATCTTCTGTCCTTCCGATACGAACTCGAGTTTGACGTTCGAACCGCATGCGGCAAAGATGCAGCAGATCAGAGAGAGTGCAAGCAGGATACAGACCAAAAATCTCTTTTGAATCCTTTTCATGTCATACTCCTTTGGTTTATTTTATTGGGTCGCGTCCGTCCCGAAGGACGGACGCCTTGGTTTCCCTGTTCAGTCCGCGGGATTTTCCTGCGGGGGCAGTGCGATCTGGGGGAGGAAACTCCCGCCGGGATCGCTCGCGGTCCCGCCTCCCGCATCCTCATAGGTATCTTCGACGGGCGCGTCGGGACCGGGTTCGGCGACCTCCCACACGCTGTACAGTGTGGTCTCCTCCGTGATGATGTACTGCCCGATCTCATCGGCGGAGATCTCCGCGGTCTCGGAGCCCTCCGTCAGCGACCAGCCGAGGAACTCGTACCCCGCACGGTAAGGCGCCGCTATGCCGTAGCGCGCAAACGGATTGAAGATGGAATTTGCCGAAACGGTGACCGAGACGACGTATCCCTCTTCGGCGTCGAACGACGCGTTCCAGATCTCGGGACGGAAGCTCGAGTTCCATGTGCCGCTCCACGAGCCGTCCCCTTCCGCATCCGTGTAGACGGTGAGGCCGGGGTCGCCGTAGAAGGCGTGGCTACCCACATAATCGAGGCTGTGCAGTGCGACATAGGTGAGTCCGCTCTTGCGGAAGGCGTGATCTCCCACGGTCTTGACCGTTGCGGGGATCTCGATGTGTTCGAGCGCCGAACAGCCGTAGAAGGCCGCATCGCCGATGGTCTCGACTCCGCTTCCGATGACGACGTCTTTGAGACGGGTGCAGCGGAAGAAGGCACGCGATCCGATGGTCTTGACGCTGTCCGGGATCCGGATGGAGGTCAGAAGCACGGCGTCGCTGAATGCCCCGAGCCCGATGGTCTCGAGCCCGCTTCCGAGCGTGACGGAGGTGAGGTTGGTGAGCGCGAGCGTCCACGGGGTGAACATCCCGGGGAGCACTTCGACGCGGACGTATCCGCGGGCGAAAGCGCGCGATCCGATGGTCTTGACCGAATCGGGAATGACAATCGTACGTAGCGAGGAGCAGAGATAGAATGCGTTGTCGCCGATGGTCTCGAGCACGCCGTCTTCGGGGAAGTCGAGCTCGGCGAGCGAGGAACAGCCGTTGAATGCGTTGATCCCGATCTCGGTGAGACGGTCGCATGCGGACAAGTCGACTGTGGAGAGGCCGAAGCAGTTATAGAACGCGCCCCTTCCGATGGAAGTCAGACGGCGGGGGAACGTCATGGAGAGAAGCCCGCTGCAACCGAAAAACGTGTAGTCCTTGATGGTGCGGAGGTCATTCCCGAACCGAACGATGAGCAGAGACGTGCAGTTCATAAACGCCCCTATCCCGATGTTGCGAACCGAGGTCCCGGAGACGTTCTCGACGGGCGAGCCCATAAAGGCATAATCGGAGATGCCGATGACCTCCTCGCCGAGCGTCACTTCGGACGAATTCAAGCCCTCGGCATTGATGCCGACAACCCAGTTGCCTGCATAGACGATGCCCTTGCCCTCGCGACTGTTTACATCCTGCTGCGTCTCGGCCGCTTTCTCCCAAAGGCGGGTCTCCATAAAGGCGTACGCGCCGATGCTTTCGACCGAGTCGGGAACGAGATAGGCGGGATTGTAGGTATTGTTGTCAAGGTTGGTACAGCCGTAGAAGGCATATTCGCCGATCGACTTGAGTGCGTTACCTTCGGAACTGTTGGGGTTCTGACAGAGACGTACGTTGGAGAGCGAAGTGCACGACGTGAAGGCGTACCTGCCGATGCTCTCGAGAAGGCTTTCGGCCGGAACGATGACCGAGTACAGCTTGGGGCAGTTCCAGAAAGAGTAATCGCAGAGGTAGCGGAGCGACTTGGGAAGATTGACGTTCCGGAGATCGCCCGCCTGCAAGAAGGCCTGTGCGGCGATCCCCACCGTGGTATCTTTGAGGCGGAGCGCATGTTCGGGCTCGCCGTTGTCCCGTCCGTCTACGAGGTCTCCCCACAGGTAGCTCTCGTAAGCGAGGTCCGTCACCGTGTTCTTGACGGGAGCGGTAACATCGATGAGCCAATCGCCGACGTAGATGGCGCCGTCGGAATCCGCGGCCTGCTCCTGATCGAGATAGAGCTTGGTCCCGCTGAACGCCCGCAAGCCGATGCGGGTGAGCGATTCGGGGACCTCGACCGTTTCGAGAGACGCGCAGTCCGAAAACGCGTAGGCGTCGATCTCTTCGAGACCGTCCGGGAGCCCGACCTCCGCAAGTGCGGTGCAGTTCCCGAAAGCCCGCCGCCCGATATAGGCGAGGGAGGACTCTTCGGAGAACTCGAGATCGGTGAGCCCGCGGCAGTCGTAAAACGCACTCTCTTCGATCGCCAGAAGGCCCGACCCGAATTTGACGGACTTCAGTTTGTTTTCATTCGCATTCGTGCTCGTCGTGGAGAACGCGCCGGTTCCGATGTCGAGAACGGTATCGGGAATGACGACGGACGCAAGGGAATTACAGCCGTAAAATGCGTTCTCGTCGATGAGCAGTACGTTGCCGAGATCGATGCTCTGAAGGCCGCTGCAATAAGCAAAGGCGAACGCAGGGACGATCTGCACGTTCTCGGGGAATTCGAAGGATTTGAGCGCCTTGCAGTTGAAGAAGAGGTTTTCGCCGAGCGACGTGACCGTTTCCGGAACGGTGACGCTCTCGAGACGGAGACAGTTGTAGAAGGCCTCCTCGCCGATCGAACGGACGTTGTTGCCGACCGTGACCGACGTGACGTAGTTTGCGTTCTGGAAGGCGGATTTGCCGATGCTCGTGACGGGCTTGCCGCGGTAAACATCGTCGACGACGACATCGCCCGTCGCCTTCCCGTAACGCGTGACCTCGTATTCGGAATTGTTGTTGATGAGGGAGTACACGAGACCGGATTCGAACTTCTTTTCGAACGCATAGGACTTGGACCACTTGGAGCTCAGGCTGTTCTGCGAGCCGCCGACCGCCATGATGCGGATGTCGTAGTCCCCCTCTTCGAGGTTGTCGAGAGAGTATTCCGTCTTGCGGGAGACGTCCGTCTTTAAGACGGTCCCGTCCTCATGCCGTTTGATCTCGATCCGGTAGCTGCGAGCGTTTTCCACCGTGTCCCAGCGCATGACGTTCTCTTCGCTGAACGTGATTCCGCTCGGGACGGAAAGCCCGCCGCCCGTACATGCGGCAAACGTGAAGAGCAAGACGAACGCGAGGAGCATTCCGACAAAGAGATTAAATTTTTTCATGTTGTCCTCCTTGCATCGGAATTTTGCTTACTGCTCCGACTGCTCTTCCTTCTTTTTCCGGTATTCCCGGATGAGCTCATGCGGCCACTTGAACTTGAACTTGCGGACGATGATATCGAGCAGGAAGAGCACCATCGCGAGCGCCATAAAGAGCCATCTCGGATCGAAGGTGTGGATCAGTTCGGGGGTAAAGGACTGGAAGATCTCTTCGGGATTCTGCAAGTCCTTGACGGCCTGCCCCTTGCCGCGCCTTGCGAGATCCTCGAGGAAAGCCGAGGGCTCGAGTTCGTCGGTCTCCGTCTCGGCGGGCAGTTCGACGTATTCCTGCGAATAGGAGAAGGACTTGTAGACGTCGACTTCGTCCTTGACGGTCCCGTCGGCTGCGCGCTTCTCGAAGTGGAGACGGTAGACGCCGGATGCCTTTACGACAAAGTTGCACCGTGTATAGCCGTTGGCGGCGTTCAGCGCAATCGTGACATAGCAGTCGAGCGCCGACGTGTTCTCTTTGGGCAGTTCGTTGAGGGAGATCTGCGTATTGTCCGGACATTCGATATACGCCGAAACGGTCTCGCCGTCTTCCAATCCGCCCGCATTGACGTTGAGCTGGTTGATATAATTTTCTTCTCTGAGACGGACCGTGATCTCGCTCTTGCGGATGTTCTCCGTCGGCATGAGGTTTTTGACGACATTGCGGAGGAAGGTCCGTGCTCCCGCGTCCTGTACGAACCGGTCGCCCCAGCCCTCCGTCTTGAGTTCGCTCATAAAGCAGCCGACCGTCCCCTTGTCCACTTTCCATTGGGCATAGATGGGAACGCCGAATTCGCCTTCCACGTAGGCATCTGCATTGGAGCGCAGACGCACGCCGAAGAAGCCGCCGAGGTCGGCCTGAAACGCTTTCTGTGAGGAACCGTCCACGGTCTTGAGTTCGACGTCCTTGAACAGGACGGAGCTCTGCTCGCTCACGACAGGCGTGAAGTCTCTGATCTCCTGTTCCTTGATCTCGGGTGCAAGGAGATCGTTGTGCATGACTCTGACGAGGTTTTCCTGACTGGTAAACTCGTAGAACTTCCCCTTTCCGCCGTTTTCGGTGACGATCTTGTTGAGGACGTCGGCACCGCCGGTCCCGATGGCGACCGTGGAAATGGTGATGCCGTTTCTGCCGCAGTCACGCACGATGGGAAGGAAGTCCTCCTCTTTGTCGCCGGGCTGACCGTCGGTCACGAGAATGATGTGACGGCGTTCGACGTCGACGCCCGTGAGCATTTCCTGTGCACGGGAGAGTGCGGGAGCATAAGTGGTGCCGCCCGTTCCCTCGATCCCCATGATGGCCTCGCGGATGCGCGTCTGCTCGGTGACCTTGGTGAGACGGAGTTTGACTTCCTGCACGGTATCGAGAGTCATGACGCCGATATAGTCGCGTTCGGTCAGGGCCTCGAGACAGGCAACGGCGCCATTCTTGGCCCATTGGAGCAGGGTCCTGCCGCCTCCGCCGTCACTGCTCATGGAGCCCGAGACGTCGATGATGACGATGACCGCGACGGGAGGCGTGTAGTCGATGACCTGTACGGGAAGGAGCGATTCGTACACCGTATTGCGCATGTCGCTACGCCGGAAGGAGTGCGCCTCGTTGGTGCCGGGGTCGTTTCCGCCGACGGTGAACAGACCGCCGCCGTAGACGCTGACATATTCATAGAGGATCCGGTCAAAACCCTCGGGAAGGTCCTCGTTTGCGACGTTGTTCAGAATGACCTGATCGTAAGCACGGAGCCCGTCGACCGTATCGGGAAGTTCATCTCCCTGCATGAGGTTTTTCCGGTCTACCTCGTATTCGATGGCGTCCTCGCCGAGGATGGCTTCGAGTTCGTCGCCGTCGCCTTCGAAATTGTCGACAAGCAGGACGTGATTGTAAACTTCGAGATAGAGATAGGTGCTGTAACTGTTGTTCTCATCGAGGGGATCGTTGATGTCGGAGATCCGGATCTCGAGGCGGTGCAATCCTTCGCCGCTGAACACATGCGAAAAGGTGTAGGGCCGTTCACCGGTCGTGGCATCGGTCTTGATGACCCCCGTCTCGTTGTCGATGGAATCGTTGTCATAGAGAGAGACCGTAGCCTCGACGGGCTCCTTCTGGCGGATCGTGACTTCGATGGAGACCCGGTCCCCTTCGCTGATGTGGGTGGTGGGAAGGTTGATCCCCGTGACCCGCAGGACGTCGTTCTCGTACTCGGAGCCGATGTAAGCCGTGTCGATGCGGATCCCCTGTGCGATGACGGAACCGATCGCCGTCGTTGCGCTCTCGTCCGTCTCCTTTCCGTCCGTTATAAGGACGATCTTGGCCGAATCGGGATAGTTGAACAGCGTGCTCGCATAGCGGATCGCGGCGGCGATATCCGTCGCGGACGTGTCGGGGAGCTCGGCCCCGAGGTAGTCCTCGTAGGCGGAATCGAGATTGTCGGTCAGCGGGACGACGTAGTTCTGTGTAAAGCCGAAGGTGACGACGCCGACATGGTACCCGTCGTACTTGCTCTCCGTGAGCACCGTCCGCACAAATTCGTCGCGAACAGCGGCCGATTCCGACTCCGTATCGGAGACGTCGACGAGAAGGATGATCTCGTTTTCGGGGTTGATGACGGTGTAGGTAAAGGAAATGCCCGCAAGCACGGTGATCGCAAGCGTCATGACAAGAAGGTGCAACACCATGGAAAGGATGCGGTTGCGGGTCCTTCTGTATTTTTTATTGAGCCGGAAATAAGGGATCAGGGTGAAAAGAAGAGCCGGAATCAACAAAAACAACAGCCACGGATTCCAAAAA
>CANQUL010000089.1 GCA_947627015.1 uncultured Clostridia bacterium
TCCCGAACGGGAAAAAGTTCAAGGCGGCCCAGACGGGCGGTCCTTCGGGCGGCTGTATCCCCGCGGAACACATCGACATCCCCATCGACTATGACAACCTCATCACCATCGGTTCCATGATGGGCTCGGGCGGCATGATCATCCTCGACGAGGATACCTGCATGGTCGACCTCTCCAAGTTCTATCTCGAATTCACGGCGGACGAGAGCTGCGGCAAGTGCAATCCCTGTCGGATCGGCACCAAGCGCCTCCTGCAGCTGCTTACCAAGATCACCGAGGGCAAGGGCACCGAAGAGGATCTCGTCAAGATCAACGAGCTTGCCGAACACATGAAGGCATCTTCCCTCTGCGCACTCGGCCAGTCGGCTCCCAACCCCGTCCTCTCCACGCTCCATTACTTTAAGGACGAGTACGAGGACCACATCAAGAACCACCACTGCACGGCCGGCGTATGCAAGGCGCTCCTCTCCTACGTCATCGACAAGGACAAGTGCATCGGCTGCGGCATGTGCGCAAGAAACTGCCCCGTCTCGGCCATCTCCAAGACCGACTACGTTGCCCCCGGCCACAAGCTCCCTTCCTACGAGATCGACCCCGCAAAGTGCATCAAGTGCGGCGTCTGCATGGGCAACTGCAAGTTCAAGGCAGTTGAGAGAAAGTGAGGTGAACACCATGGCGAATGTAAATCTGAAAATCAACAATATCCCCGTCACCGTGCCCGCCGGCACGACGGTTCTCGAAGCGGCGCGCCTTGCGCACATCGAGATCCCGACCCTCTGCTACCTCAAGGACGTCGCCTGCGTCGGTTCCTGCCGGATGTGCCTCGTCGAAGCGACGGGCGCCCGCGGTCTCGTCGCGGCCTGCGTCTATCCCGTAGCCGAGGGCATGGAAGTCAAGACCAACACCGAGAAGATCAGAAAGAGCCGCAAGATGACGCTCGAGCTGCTCCTCTCCAAGCACAAGAAGAAGTGCCTCTCCTGCGAGCGCAACCACAACTGCGAACTCCAGCGTCTCTCCGCCGAATACAACGCGGACGAGGACTATTTCGAGGGCGAAACGCTCGCGAATCCGATCGACGAATCCGCTCCCTACGTCGTCCGCGACAATGACAAGTGCATCAACTGCATGCGCTGCGTGGCCGCCTGCAAGAAGCAGAACGTCGGCGCCATCGGTCCCATCGGCAGAGGCTTCTCCGTCCACGTCGGAAGCGCGGGCGAAGTCAAGCTCATGGATTCCGTCTGCGTGGGCTGCGGCCAGTGCATCGTGGCCTGCCCCGTCGGCGCGCTCAAGGAACGCACCACGGTCGACGAAGTCTGGGCGGCCATCGGCAACCCCGAAAAGAAGGTCGTGTTCTTTACGGCGCCCTCCGTTCGTGCGACGCTCGGCGAGGCGTTTGACCTCCCCGTCGGCACCAATGCCGAAGGGAAGATGGTCGCGGCGATCCGCCGCCTCGGCAACGTCGAAGTATTCAACATGGACGTCACGGCCGACCTCACCATCCTCGAGGAAGCAAACGAACTCGTCGCCCGCATCAAAAACGGCGGTACCATGCCCATGTTCACCTCGTGCTGTCCGGGCTGGGTCAAGTTCGTGGAACAGAAATATCCCGAATTCATTCCCAACCTTTCGACCTGCAAATCGCCGCAGGAAATGTTCGGCGGCCTCTTAAAGACGTATTACTGCGAGAAGATGGGCATCGCGCCCGAGAACCTCTATGTCGTCTCCGTGATCCCCTGCACCGCAAAGAAGTACGAGTGCAAGCGGCCCGAGATGAACGGCGAAGTCGACGCGGCCATCACCACGCGCGAACTTGCCCGTATGATCAAGACGGCGGGCATCAAGTTTGCCGACCTTCCCGACGAAGCCTTTGATACTCCGTTCGCAACGGCGACGGGCGGCGGCACCATCTTCGGCGCAACGGGCGGCGTGATGGAAGCGGCTCTCCGCGTGGCGGCCAAGGTCCTCGACGGAACGTTCGAAGTCATCGACTTCCCCGAAGTCCGCGGTACCGCACCCATCAAGGAAGCAACGTATAACGTTGCCGGCCGCGAGATCCGCGTGGCCGTCGCAAGCGGCCTTGCCAATGCGTCCGAGATCCTCGAAGGGATCAAGGCGGGCACCCGCAAATATGACTTCGTCGAGATCATGGCCTGCCCCGGCGGCTGTGTGAACGGCGGCGGTCAGCCCACCCTTCCCGACAGCATCCGCAACAGCGTCGACCTCAAGAGCCTGCGCGCCGCCGCGCTCTACACGAGCGACAAGACGAACAGCTACCGCGCCTCCGACGAGTCCCCCGTCATCGAGACCATCTACAAGGAATACTTCGGCTCGCCCAACAGCGAAAAGGCACACAAGGTCCTCCACACGCACTATCATGCGGACAAGAGAATTTAAGGTCTGAACGGCATTCGGCCTCCCCTCCCGGGGAGGCCTTTCTTTTGGCAAAAATCCGCAAGAAAAAGGACTTCCGAAACCGGAAGTCCTCTTTGTTTGTTACGGGTCAGGCCTTGGGAGCGAACTCTGCGTCGAACGCAGCTTCGGTCACACCGTACCGGATGCTTGCGCCGGCCGCGTACAGGTTCTTCATGAACTGAACGCCGCAGGCATTGGCAACTTCGTAGCCGGTCTCTGCCTCGAAGCAGATGATCGCATTGCTCGAGGTGCCCTCGAACAGGTTGGCAACGATATCGGAGCCGGTGCCCATCGACGACGGGATCCAGACCTTGAGGTTGGGGCAGTTCTTGAAGGCGCCGCCGCTGAGCGTGCTGATGTTGGCAGGCAGCTTCACATAGGTGAGATTGGTGCAGCCTTCGAAGTAGCTCGTCGTGGTCTTCGTGGTCATGTTGTCGAAGTCGCATTCGAACACGACGGAGGTGAGCTCGGTGCAGTTCTTGAGCGTGCTCCCGTTCAGTGTCACAACGGAGGCCGGGATGACGATGCTCTTGAGCTTGCTGCCCTCGAAGGCGCTCGCTCCGATGGTCGTGAGCGTCTGCGGAAGCATGATCGCCGTAAGGCCGCTGTTCTTGAAGGCGCTCCCTCCGATGGTCAAAATGTTCCCCGGGAGCTCAATGGTCTCGAGACCCGTGTCGTTCTCGAAGATGTTCACCGGGATGTGGGTAACCTTTGCGCCGAAGGTCACATTCGTGAGGCTGAGGCAGTCCTTGAAGATCGCGTAGTTCACATAATCGGAGGACTTACTGGAGGACGTCTCGATTGGCGCGTTGACCGTTGCGGTGACGAGTGCGCTTCCGGCGAATGTGGAACCGCCGAGCTGCGTGACCGTTTCGGGAATGACGATGTTCGTGAGCCCGGTGTTCGCAAAGGCGGAGTTGCCGAGCGAGGTGACGCTTGCGGGGATGTCGAATTTCGTGAGCGCAGTCACACCGGAGAACATGGTGTTGCCGATCTTGGTGATGCCGTCGGGCAGATGGATCGTGGCGAGCGCGACGTCGTTCTGGAACAGCGAGGTCGCCGCATCGAAGGCCTCGGCATTCCCGACGGTGGCTTCCGTCAGGGTCTCGATGTTGGCAAAGGCGCTTGTTCCGATGGTGGTCACGGTCGCGGGAATGTTGACGCTCTCAAGCTGCGTATAGGCAAACGCGCTGGTCCCGATGGACTTCACGTTCTCGGGGAATTCGATACTGTCAAGCATCGAGTAGGCAAAGGCGTTGTTGCCGATCGAGGTGACCGTCGCGGGGATCTTGAACTCGGCAAGTCCCGACTTATAGAAGGCCTTTTCGGCGATCTCGGTGATCCCTTCGGGCAGTTCGATCGCGGCGAGGCTCGTGCAGTTCTCGAACGCATCCTTGCCGATTGTCTCGACGTCGCCGAGCAGGTTGACCGTGGTCAGTTCTGCTGCGCCGTAGAACATGTAAGTGTAGACCGCGCCGTTGACCGTCGCCGTCTTGAGTTGGCTTCCGTTGAACGCCGAAGAGGACGACGTACCTGCCTTGGCGACGGCCGCGGGGATGGTGATCTCGGTGATGCTGCTGTTCTGGAAGGCATTGTTGCCGAGCTGCGTGACCGTTTCGGGGATGACGACCGTGGTGAGACCCGTCGTATCCTTGAACCAACTGTCACCAATCTTGACGATCTCGTCGGGAAGCGTGACGTTCTTCACGGACGAACCGTTGAAGAGGTTGGTCGTCGAGGCAAGGCCCTTGGCATTGGTGATGACGACTTCCTGCACATCGCTGTTCTGGAAGGCGTAGTTGCCTACCTTGGTGACAGTGTCGGGAAGCTCGATCTTCTTGAACGCGGAACCGGCAAAGGCGTACTGCTCGACGGTCTCGATCGGGCTGTCCGCAAAGTCGATCTCATCGATCGAGGAGTTGTAGAAGGCGTACTTGTCGATCGTCTCGACGGCGCCGCCGAACACGATCTTGTCGATGTTCGTGACATACGCGAAGGCATACTGGTCGATTTCGGTGATCGATTCGGGAAGGATCAAGACGCCGCCTTCGCTTGCACGCGCCATGGGATAGGCGACGAGGGTGGCTCCGTCGAAGGAGGTCAGGATGCCGTCATCGGCCTTGAACTTGACGTTGAGCTCGTCGACGGTGTAGGAGGCAAGCGATTCGATATAGAACGCCTGCGTGCCGAGCGACGCGACCTTGGCCGGAAGGTTGACGGTCTCGAGACGCGTCCCCTCAAAGGCGTTGTTGCCGATGGTCGTGAGGCTTGCGGGGAACTCTACCTTCGTGAGACCGGTGTTCTTGAAGGCGCTTGCTCCGATGGTCGTGAGCGTGGCCGAGAACGTGACGGACGTGAGCAGGGTGCAGTCCTCAAAGGTGTTGGTGCCCGTTCCGGTGAGCTTATCGGGCAGCGTGATCGCGGTGAGCTGCGTGGTCTTGAAGGAGCTGTTTCCAAGCGTCGTGATGGGTGCGCCCGTGAAGTCGACGGCCGAGACCGTGGACCCTTGGAATACGCTCGTGCCCATCGTCTTGAGCTTGGGAAGCGCGATCTCGGTGAGGCTCGTCTTGTTGAACGCGCTGGTGCCGATGATCGTGATGTTCGAGAAGTCGAAGTCCGCGAGCGACGTGCAGCCCTCGAACACGCTCTTGCCGATCGTCGTGAAGGTTGCGGGAAGCTTGACTTCGCGAAGCTCCGTGCAGCCCTTGAACGTGCCTGCTTCGGTGGACTCGTTCGCAGACGTCGTATTCGCGCCGTAGAAGGCGGTGATCCCGGTCTTGGTGAGGTCGATGGTCTGCAAGCCGGAATTCATGAAGGCGTACTTCATGATGTACATGATGGAGCTCGGAAGCGTGATGCTCGTGAGCCCGGTGCAGCCCGAGAACATGTTGGCGCCGATGTACTCCTGCTCCGCGTCAAACTCGATGTTCTTGAGCGAGATGCAGGCCGAGAACGCATTATCGCCGAGTTTGTTCGTGGTGTCGGACGAGGTCCAGTCGAGCTTTGCGAGTTTGATGTTGTCGAGGCTCGCGCAGCCGTCGAAGCAGCTCTTTCCGATGAGCGTGACGTTCTCGAGGTTGATGGTCGTAAGGCTCGTGCAGCCCTGGAAGGTCGATGCGCCGAGCTGCGTCAGTTCCTCGGGAAGGGTGACCGTGACGAGGTCTGCGCAGTTCTTGAACACGTTGGACGCGCTTGTGACCAACCTGGATGTAACTGTTGCCGAACTGAACATCTTCTGGAGCTTGTGGAGTTCGGAGAGATCGATCTCCGTAAGGCCGCTCTCCATGAAGGTCTCTTTCCCGATGTAGGTGAGGCCCGTGGGAAGGGTGATGGTCTTGAGCTTGGTGCAGCCCTTGAACATGGTGTCGCCGAGGCGGTCGAGCACTTCGTTGCCCTGGAAGTCTACGATCTCGAGTTCGGTAAGGCCGCTGAACAAGTTGTTGAGATAGCCGTACTCGTAGGTGGAGTTCACTCCGGTCTTCTTCTGCAGATTCTTGGGCAGGCGGACCTCGCGGAGGGCGGTGCACTTGTCAAAGATCTTTTCGCTTGCGGAGAGTTTTCCGAAGTAGATGAGCGACTCGTTGTCGCCAAAGTCGATCTTGGTGAGCGAGGTGCAGCTCTCGAAGGCACCCTTTCCGATGGAGTTCAGCGCGACCTTGTTGCCGTCGAACACGACTTCGGTGAGGCCGCTGTTCTTGAACGCGTTCTCTCCGATGGTCTGCAGAGAGTCGGCCGCGGTGAAGGATTCGGACGCGGCTGCATCCGCTGCGTCGGGGTCGGCGGGATCTGCGAGGAAGGACGTGAGGCTGTACGTATTCTCGAAGGCGGATGCGCCGATCTTCACGAGATGGCTCGTGCCCCTCACGATGACCTCTTTGAGGTTGGCGCAGTTGGCAAAGGCGTTGTCGCCGATTTCGGTAATATTTTCGGGAAGGATGACCGTCGTGATGCCGACCTGATTGCGGAAGGCGCCGCCGCCGATTTCGGTAGCATCTTCATCGATATAATCCACGACACTGTCTAACGCGCCATAGACAAAGATGACGTTCTTGCCCGTCTTGGCGTCGTAGATGAACTTCTTGTTCGGATCGTCGGAAGCCTTGAAGTCCTCGTGCCCCTCTGCGATGACGACGGTCTTGAGCGCCGAGACGCCGAGGAAGACCTTGCTGAGGTCGTGAACAGACTTGGAGATGTAGATCTTTGTGAGGTGAGGGACTCTCCCGAACGGGGAAGTCGTGAACGTGATACCGTTGTCCGATGTGGATTCGGGGAAGGCGAATTCGGTCAGCCCCGTATTCCAGAAGGGACCGTTCGAAGAACTCGACCCGCCCTTGCCGATCTCCTTGAGATTGCTCATCTTGGTTTCGCCGTTCTCGTCGGTCTCCCATGTGACGCTTGCGAGGCTCGTGCAGTTCTCGAAAGTGCGCATGTAGATGGTCTCGACGGAGGCGGGGATGACGATGGATTCGAGCGCGGAGCAACCCGAGAATACGGCGTTGCCGATGGTCTTGAGACTGCTGTTCTTGCCGAAGTCCACTTTCGTGAGCGTCTTGCTCGAGAAGGTGCTCTGACCGGTGATCTCCCGGAGCTCGTTGTTATCGGGGAAGGTGATGCTCACGAGTTTGTTGTTGCTGAACGTACCGCCGCCGATCGTCTGCAAGCTCTTGGGGAAATTGAGATTCTCGATGGAATTGTAGTTGAAGATGCCGTCGCTTGTTCCCGTACCGAGTGATTTGAGCCCTTCGGCAAAGGTGACGGTCACGATTTGGTTGTAGGCGAAGGCGCCGTACTTTCCAACGGTGCCTCCGCTGCTCGTCGCCTCCCAATTGGTGACGGTGGAAGGGATGGAAACCGTGGTGAGGTTGCCATAGTTATTGCTGCTCCCGGCAAAGGCGGCTTTTCCGATCCACGTGACGCCTTCGGGGATGTTGATGGTCGCAAAGGTAGGCTGCGTGAACGCCCAGTCCTCGATGGTCGTAAGCGAAGAATGATTCTCTGCGTCGGTTGCGAAAGTCACGGTTTCAAGAGGAAGATTCGCAAAGGCGCGGAGGCCGATCCGATAGAGGGACTGAGGAAGCGAAAGCGTCGTGATGCCCGTTCCCGTGAAGGCGTAGTTGCCGACTACCTTGGTGCGTTCGGGAAGCGTGAGCTCGGTCAGAAGGACGCAGCCCTCGAAGATCCCGGTGCCCTCGTCGCAGTCCTTGAACGTGAGTTCGATCGTGGTGCCGTCTTTGGGCGTGGGCGTAAAGATGAGCTCTCTGAGTTGGACGCAGTGGTAGAATGCCTGCGAGGCGATTTCCTCGACCGTGGACGGAATGGTCACGGTATTGAGCTTTTCGCAGTTGGCGAAGGTCTGCGAGCCGATGGTGATCAGCCCTTCGGGCAGCGACACGGTCTCGAGGCCCTTGCAGTTGTTGAATGCCTGATCGCCGATGGTCAGAATACCGGCGACCTCTTTCCCCTCTTGATCCACCGTCGAAGCAAGACCTTCGGGGAAGGAGAGCGAACGCACGTTCTGGTTGTTGGCAAAGGCCTTGTTCCAGATGGCGGTGACGGTCTTGGGGACTTCCACGGCGCCGTTGTTCCCCTTTGCGGAGATGGGCGCATAGAGCAGGGCGACGGGCTTTCCGTCATCGAGTGCATAGAGGATGCCGTATTCCGCCTTGTAGTTCTTGTTGCCCTCTTTGACGTCGATGGTCTCGAGTGCGGTGCAGCCGCCGAATACGTTCAGTTCGTTCGTGTCCTCTTCGCCGTCGAGGCTGGTGAGCGAGGCGGGGATGACGATCTTGACGAGCCCGGAGCAGCCTTCGAAGGCGGAACGTCCCACCGTGAGGGTGCGCTCGGGGAGATCCATGTTCTCGATCTTTGTGCAACGGTAGAAGGCCTTCGTATCGATGGCGAGGTCGACGGGGTCCGTACCGTCGGGCGTCGCCGTGAAGGTCACGGTC